>JAUXCI010000253.1 GCA_030618945.1 Flavobacteriaceae bacterium | reverse complement strand
GACAAATGAGCTGGTAAAAACAGTAATTTCTTTACCAATGCATACCGAGTTGGACAAGGATCAGCAAGATTTGATCATTAATGCCATTCTCAATTTTATGCAATAGTCATGGTTAAAAGATGGCTTAAATAAATATTTAAAAAATTGAAATGGAAAAAGGTAAGATATTGGTTACTGGTGGATTAGGGTTTATTGGTTCTCATACCGTAGTGGAGCTTCAAAAGGAAGGGTTTGACGTAGTCATTATTGATGATCTTTCTAATACCAGAATTGAAGTTCTCGAAGGAATTGAGGGAATAACGGGTATTCAAGCCGAATATGTTAACCTGGATTTAAAAAATAAGGTACAAGTACAGGCATTTTTTGATCAGCACAAAATAGAAGGGGTCATACATTTTGCGGCCTCGAAGGCTGTAGGAGAGAGCGTAGAAAAGCCCTTAAAATATTATGAAAATAATATTTCCAGCCTTTTGTATCTCTTGGATTCTATGAATGACCATAAGGTAACTAATATTATTTTTAGCTCTTCCTGTACCGTCTACGGTCAGGCCGATGAACTGCCAATCACAGAAAATGCTCCTATAAAACTCGCGGAATCACCTTATGGAAATACAAAACAGATAGGAGAAGAGGTGCTTAAAGATGTTAGCAAGGCAGGTGATCTAAATGCTGTCGCACTTAGATATTTTAATCCGATAGGTGCTCACAGCAGCGGTCAAATCGGAGAACTTCCTTTGGGTGTACCACAGAACCTTATTCCCTTTGTGACGCAAACAGCAGCAGGAATCAGAAAGGAACTTTCGGTTTTTGGAGATGATTATCCTACTGATGATGGTACTGCCATAAGAGATTATATCCATGTTGTTGATTTGGCAAAAGCTCATATCTGTGCACTAAAGAGATTGATTGATGGCAAGAATAAGTCTAAAATGGAATTTTTTAATATAGGCACTGGTAAAGGAAGTTCTGTATTAGAAGTCATAAAAACGTTTGAAAAAGTAAGTAAGAAAGATCTGAATTATAAAATTGTGGCCAGGAGAGAGGGTGATATAACGGCCGCCTACGCTGATACTTCTTTAGCAAATAAAGAACTTAATTGGAAAGCTGAACTCGGACTCGAAGAAGCGCTTGCTTCGGCTTGGCAATGGCAATTGAAGCAAAAATAAGTTGATAAAAAATACGGGTAGATGCTACGATAAGAAGCACTGTTCCGTAATAATTTACAAATAGCATGTCAAAATTTTCAAAGAATATATTAATCACAGGGGGCGCAGGGTTTATTGGATCTCACGTGGTTCGTTTATTCGTAAACAAATACCCTGATTATCGAATTTTTAATTTAGACGCACTGACCTATGCGGGTAATTTGGAGAATGTTAAAGACATTGAACAGGCACCTAATTATAAGTTTATAAAGGGAAACATTAATGACATTGGATTTATTAATGACTTATTCAACGAGAATTGTTTTGACGCAGTAATTCATCTGGCGGCAGAAAGTCATGTTGATCGGTCTATCACCAATCCCAATGATTTTATAGAAACAAATGTGCTGGGAACGGCAAATTTGCTCAACGCTTTTAAGGCTTCTCATAAGGAGAATCTTGGAGATAAATTATTCTATCACGTTTCTACTGATGAGGTTTATGGATCGCTTGGGAAAACAGGTTTATTTAAGGAAACAACTCCTTATGATCCTCAATCGCCCTATGCGGCTTCTAAAGCTTCTTCTGATCATTTGGTTAGAGCTTATGGGAACACTTATGGTTTACCATTTATGATTAGTAATTGTTCCAATAATTATGGAGGCAATCAGTTTCCGGAAAAACTAATTCCTCTTTTTATCAATAATATCAAGCATAATAAATCACTTCCCGTATACGGAGACGGTAATTATACGCGAGATTGGTTATATGTATTGGATCACGCCTTAGCCATTGATGAAATATTCCATAAGGGAACAATAGGTGAAACCTATAACATTGGTGGTTTTAACGAATGGACAAATTTGAATTTGATCAAGTTGTTATGTGAGCTAATGGATAAAAAACTTAATAGAGCAAAGGGAAGTTCTGAGCAATTGATCACTTATGTAAAGGATCGAGCAGGGCACGACAGGAGATATGCCATAGATGCCGGTAAATTAAACAGAGAATTAGGGTGGATGCCAAGCGTAACTTTTGAGGAAGGTCTTGAGAAAACCGTGGATTGGTATTTATCTAATGACGAATGGTTAGAGCATATGACAACGGGAACTTATCAGGAGTACTATAAAAAAATGTACAATTAAACCTGAGTTTGATTTAAAAATCAAATTTATATTTTGCTCCTGCAAAAAACTGAAAGCCTTGTACCTTGA
Organism: Flavobacteriaceae bacterium; assembly: GCA_030618945.1. Taxonomy (GTDB): domain Bacteria; phylum Bacteroidota; class Bacteroidia; order Flavobacteriales; family Flavobacteriaceae; genus Lutimonas. The sequence goes on along the minus strand of JAUXCI010000253.1, from coordinate 1,536 downwards.
AATTGGTATACACCTGGTAATTATCACTTAGGATATTGTTGAAATTCACAAAGACATCAAATTTATCATTGATGTGGTATACTCCATTAAGGTTAATATCAAAATAAGCTGAATTTGTGACTATAGTACTTGAAGAAGGTATTATTGACAATTCATCTTTTCTATCGCTTGAAAAGAAGAGATCAGCTCCGGCACTCCATTTCCTTTTGGTGTATTTGGCCAAAAGGGTAGATTTAACCAAAGGTAAATTCCAGGCATTAGCTTCGTTGTCCATACTATAGGAGTTAAAGTCTATGTTCCCTCCAAACTTAAATTCTTTGAATAAGTCAAAAATGAGTTCTGCAGTAAAATTTATGGTATTGACATCATCATAAACAACCTGAAAGGAATTTGCAGCTTCATATCCTTTATCCACTTCATTTGTACCATCGGTTAATGATGGGTTCAATTTGTAGAGAGGCTTATCCTTTTCACTTATATAACCACCTTTTAGGTTGAATCTGATTTTTGAATTTAACAAACCCTTAATTCCTGCGTAAGCATTGTATTGCTGATTGGTTCTCTGTACAAAAAGCGTTGGTGAAACAAACGGGTTTTCATTGACAAAATTCTTATAGCTGTTTTGTTGGAGATCCCCAATTACTCCGGCATAAGCCACGAGGGCCTCCTCACTGATATTATATGATGCGGTAATATTTGGGTAGATATAAAACTTGCTTCCGTCAAAATCATTGGAAATACTATAGTAAAGTCTTGCCCCAAGATTTAGGCTAAGATTATCTCTTAGTAACTCAAAATTTGGACTAAACCCCAGATTGAAATAGGAATAGGATAAATCATTGGTTTGGAAATAATTGTTTTCAAATTTACCATTCAAAAATTCCAAACTAATTTCTGAATACATCAACTCACGCCCTATTGGAAAATCAATAACGCTGTTTAAATCCACATGATTTTCCATACTACTAAACCCATCAAAAAAACTGCCGAATGAAATATTTCCTGTATGGATCAAAGCATCAAAAAATTCAATTTCGCCGGCCAGAGAAATATCGGTGTAGGATTGTTTTTCATTAATTGAGTTTATAACCGTTTCGGAATAATCAATTTCGTCTGAGAGCCCATACCAGTTGTTTGACAAATAAGTTACTCCACCTTCTGCTTTCCAGTCAAAGGTACGCTCAGATTGCTTGTAAAACAGATCGACATCAAACTTTGTAAAATCATCATTCAATACAATCCCATCAATTCCCCCTGAAGAAGAATGGTAATTTAAAAAGCCACCAAAATCATTGTATTTAGATGAATTACCATGGGCAAAAATTTCTATAATTGGAGTTCCATAATTACCGTAACCGGCTGAAATAAAATTATTGTAGAATCTTTCTTTGGGCATCCTTTGCAAAGTTTTTGCCTTACCTTTTGCCGGGGTAAAAGTTGAAGCTACCGGCACAGAGTTTATAGAATAGTTGACTTCTTTTTTGGCATTCAGTTCAAGGCTATCTATTTCTGGCGCTACATTGATCTTAAACGCTT
>JAUXCI010000033.1 GCA_030618945.1 Flavobacteriaceae bacterium | reverse complement strand
TTTCTTCTGTAAAGTCCAGTTTTTTATTAGATAACCTTAAGAAAGTGATTGTACCTGTAATTTGATTCCCGTCAATCTTTTGAGGAAACTCAATTGTAATACCTTCTTTAGAATTTGTTAATTTCACATCTATTTCAAGCGCTTTAGCATTGTTGAGCTTATCAATTTCCTCCTGATAGTGAAGCTCGTCCCCATAATAATCTTCTGATACCAGTTCATGTTGGTATTTGTCAACAGCTATTGATTTATATACAAAAGAGAGAATAAATATCATAAAAGATACTATGGCAATAACAATTCCGGTAGGCCAGTTTAACTTTAGTTTCAAATTTTCTAATGTTGTTGGTTAAATTTAATTTAATTGTAAAGGTGATGCAAAATTCGTGTGAGTCTCCTCAACTAATTCTCCGTTTGAATAGATGCCAATTTCAATTTTCTCTTTAGAAGATTTTAAATCTTTTTTCTCAATTTTGATAAACAAAGTTCCTTCAAAAAGTCCTCCTTTAGGTACTAAAATCTGACCACCTACAATTTCAAGCTTCCCTTGATGGGATATTAATTTCATTTCTAAATTATCATAAGAATCGTTGGTTTTATTGATAAGTTTAAAGGTATAAACATTGCTAACCGTATCTCCTTCAGTTGAATAAATCTGACCTGGTAAATGAAGGATGTTGGCCTGAATATCATTTCGCATAAACAATAAAGTTACAAAAAATGTAAAGAGCAATGTCAAGACCACAATATAACTTATGATCCTAGAATTATAAGAGAATTTTTCGCCTTTTTCTATATTGTTTTCAGAGGCATACCTTATTAATCCTCGATCAAAACCTACCCTGTCCATTATAGAGTCACATGCATCAATACAGGCTGTGCAATTTATGCATTCAAGCTGAGTTCCATTTCGTATATCTATTCCTGTCGGGCAAACTAAAATGCATTGTTTACAATCTATACAATCACCAAATTCCTTTTTCTCCCGATCCTCACTTTTCCTTAATTTTTGCCTGTCTTCTCCTCGTTTATGGTCGTAAGCCACTACGATGGATTGATTATCAAGCAACACCCCTTGTAATCGCCCGTAGGGGCAAGCTATGATACATACTTGCTCTCTAAACCAAGCAAAGACAAAATAAAAGACCATGGTGAAAACAGATAACTTGATAAAGGTATCCAAATGGATTATTGGTCCATCCATTATATGTTGAATCAAGACATCTCCTCCAATAAAATACGCGAGAAATGCATTCGCTATCATAAATGAAACAAGAGCAAATAGTGTCCATTTAATCAATTTTTTTCTTATTTTTTCAGCGTTCCACGCTTGTTTTTCAAGCTTTATTTGTTTGTTCCTGTCGCCTTCAATCCAATATTCTATTTTACGGAAAATCATTTCCATAAAAATGGTTTGAGGGCACATCCAGCCACAAAATATTCTACCGAATATAACAGTGAATAAGATAATAAAAACAACAGATACCAATAGTGACATCACTAAGAGGTAAAAGTCCTGAGGCCAGAAAGGCTGACCGAATATATTGAACTTTCGCTCCATTATATTGAACAACAGAAATTGATTTCCGTTTATCTTTATAAAGGGTGATGCAAAAAGAGCAGCCAAAAGCAGCCAACTTACATAGGTCCTGTAATTAGTAAATTTTCCTTTAGGTTTTTGAGGATGTATAAAATTGCGTTTACCTTCCTCATTTATAGTTGCAATACTATCCCTAAAATTTTGATGTTCTTTATTGTCCATTTTGATGATAATTTGAAAAGGCTACCTTGTCTGTTCAAGACAAGGGTAGCCTTTTCTACTACTAACTAAAAAAATCAAAAACCGGTAGTTCAAATAAGCGAGAACTAAATATGAGCCTACCGTTTACTTAGTCCAAATTATATCTCCTTCTTCTGCCTTTGGATTAGCGGGGCTTGTCCCTTGCATTGAAATAATATAACTGGATAATAATTGTCTTTCTTCAACACTTAAAGTTCCTTCCCAGGCAATCATTCCTTTGCCAGGTCTTCCTCCTTTTGAAACTGTGTTAAAAATATTTTTCATTCCACCACCTAGAACCCATTTGTCATCGGTTAAATTGGGGCCAATACTTCCTCCAAGATCTGCCAAATGGCATGCTGTACAGGTTTTTGTGGCGAATAATTCTTTTCCTTTATTTAAACTGGCAGCGTCAGTCAAAAGTTCAATATTATCCGTATTGAACAAATCGGGATTTGCCGCCTTATAAGCTTCAACTTCTTTTTTACCTTCTTCTACTTCAGCAGCATATTCTTTCTCCTGACTATACTCTTCTGCATTTGTAAATACTTGTACATAGTAGAAAATACCGATGGCTATAGTAATATAAAAACCGTATAACCACCATGGCGGAAGCACATTGTCCAATTCTTTTATTCCGTCATAATCGTGGTCAGTAAGTATTTCATCTTCCGAATCAAGGTCATGAGCTTTGGTCATAGAATTCAAAAACTTTTTCCAAGCACTTAATTGTTTTTTATCATTCATGATTATTATCTTTTAAATCATTATCTAATGGTAAGTTGCTTAATTCTTCGATATTTCTTTTTGGCATTTTCAGTACAATCAACAACATGATTGTAAATACTAAAAAGAATAGTATAAGGGAAATTATAGGGTAAATTTCAACTCCTTGAATAGTGTCTAAATGATGTTTTATAAATTTTAGCATAATCTATATTTTATTCAGCAGGAGCTGCTTTAATATCCGTTCCCAACCTTTGCAAATAAGCGATTACCGCAACGATTTCTTTATTTTCTATACCAGCGTCACCATAATTCTTAACAAATTCCGGATCTTGTCTTAAATTATTTTCAATTTCCTTGGCTTGATTTTTTAACAAATACACTGCCTTATCCAATTCAAATTGTGTATAAGGAACACCTAGGGTCACCATGGCATTAATTTTAGCAACAGTATGGCTAATGTCCAGGTCATCTTTTATTAACCAGGGGTATTGTGGCATGATGGAATTTGGAGAAGTAATTCTCGGATCCAGCATATGATTAAAATGCCAACTGTCATTATATTTTCCACCTATACGATGGACGTCTGGTCCGGTTCTTTTAGATCCCCACAAAAATGGGAAATCATAAACAAACTCACCAGCTTTAGAGTATTCACCATAGCGTTCTACTTCTGACCTAAATGGTCTGATCATTTGAGAGTGACAGTTATTACACCCTTCTCTTATATAGATGTCTCGTCCTTCAAGCTCGAGTGGTGTGTATGGTTTAACCGAACTGATAACTGGAATATTAGAATCTACGGTGAGCAGTGGAATAATCTCGACAGCCCCTCCAATAATCACAGCTACAGCTACCAACACAGTAAATAGAATAGTACGTCTTTCCAGCCAGGAATGCACGGGTTCACCGGCAATCCTTCTATTGGTAATTTTCTTTAATGGCATTGCTTCCGCAAGTTCATCTTCTACAGCCGATCCTGCCTGAGCAGTTTTAATAACATTATAGGCCAAAATGATAAATCCAGTTAAATATAATGTACCTCCAAAAGCTCTCATCATATACATTGGCATAATCTGAGTAACTGTTTCAAGGAAATTTCCGTAAACAAGTGTACCATCAGGGTTAAATTGTTTCCACATGGCGGCTTGTGTAAATCCTGCCACATAGAGTGGGAGGGCATAAAAAAGAATTCCCAATGTTCCCAGCCAGAAATGAATATTCGCCAGTTTTTTAGAATACAATTCTGTTTTCCAGAGTTTGCCCGCAAGCCAGTAAACGATACCTGCTGCCATAAACCCATTCCATGCCAAAGCACCAATATGAACGTGGCCAATTATCCAGTCAGTATAATGCCCAATTGCATTTAAGGTTTTAAAAGACAACAGTGGTCCTTCAAAGGTTGACATACCGTAACCAGTAATTGCTACAACGAAAAATTTAAGTACGGGATTATCTCTTACTTTATCCCAAGCTCCTCTTAGTGTCAAAAGCCCATTGATCATTCCACCCCATGATGGGAAGATCAGCATAACAGAAAATACAGTTCCTAAATTTTGAGCCCATTCAGGTAAGGCTGTGTACAGTAAATGGTGTGGTCCGGCCCAGATATAAATGAAGATCAAGGACCAAAAGTGAATTATAGATAATCTATAGGAATAAACAGGTCGGTTGGCAACTTTTGGAACAAAATAGTACATAAGTCCCAGCACAGGTGTAGTAAGGAAAAATGCTACAGCATTATGGCCATACCACCATTGTACAAGAGCATCCTGAACACCGGCATAGATTGAATAACTTTTAAAAGCCGAAACCGGCAATTCTAAATTGTTAAAAATATGAAGTATAGCAACAGTAACCAGGGTAGCCAGATAAAACCAAATGGCCACATATATATGTCGTTGTCTTCTTTTTAATATGGTACCGATCATGTTGATACCCATAACTACCCAAATTATGGTAATCGCGATATCAATAGGCCATTCTAATTCTGCGTATTCTTTGGAGCTGGTAAGTCCTAGAGGCAAAGTAATTGCCGCTGCAACGATGATAAGTTGCCATCCCCAAAAATGAACTTTACTCAGTGTATCACTGAACATTCTTGTTTTTAGCAATCGCTGCATCGAATAATAAATTCCCATAAAAATGCTATTCCCAACAAAAGCAAATATCACGGCATTGGTATGAAGTGGTCTTAATCTACCAAAACTCAGCCAGGATATTCCTTCCATATAATTGGGGAAAATAAAAAGGAAGGCTACAAGAAGCCCTACAATCATTCCTACAACACCCCAAAGGATCGTAGCAATAAGGAACATTTTTACAATTTTGTTGTCGTAATAAAATTGTTCTTTTTCCATTTGAAAAATTTAGATATTAATTAGTTGATTTATTCTTGATTAGTTGTATGATTGGTTTTGTTTTTTTCAACCAATTCATCGTCAAACAGCATTCTAACTGATGGCGTATAAACATCGTCATACTGCCCAGCCTTTACTGACTTAACAAAAAGAATAAAAAAAATGATCGCAATGAACAAACTTGCAATAATAAGCATGAAGATAATATTCATTTCAGATTTTATTAGTTGAACAAATTAACAAAAAGTTAAAATGCAGAAACATGATAAAAGTCATGTTTTATTAAAACATCAATTGAATTGACGATGCTAATATAATATTTTTTTCGCTAAAATATTAGTACTAATTGTAGCAAAAATAACTACTGATATGGAGCTGATCGGCATGAGTATAGCGGCAACTATAGGCGACAGATTTCCGGTAACGGCAAATAATAGGCCAACTATATTATAGAGAAATGAAATAACAAAACTCATCTGAACCACCTTGATGGTTTTATGTGAAATTTTTATAAAATCAGGTATGAGATTAAAATTTTTCGCATCAAGTATTCCATCACAGGCAGGAGAGAAAACGTTTATGTTTTCAGAAATTGCAATTCCAACATTACTTTGAGCCAGTGCTCCTGCGTCATTGAGTCCATCTCCCAACATCATGATTTTCTTTCCTTCGCACTGTTTTGATTCTATATAAAGTAATTTATCTTCTGGTTTTTGGTTGAAAAACATTTCACTCTCCTTTGGAAGGATGGCCTGTAAGTTGCTTCTTTCTCCTTCATTGTCTCCAGATAAGATAGTAAGTTTAAATTTGGACTTCAAGGAAGTAAAAACATTTTTCAAACCCTCTCGGTAGAAATTTTTAAAGACAAATCTTCCCTTGATTGAATCTTCAATTTTCACATAGATCACCGTGTCAGTTGAATTTTTATTTTTATCTCCGGTAAAATCTGAAGAGCCTAATAAAATATTTACTCCCTTAACCACACCTTTGATACCTTTTCCGAGAACTTCTGTAAATTCTTCGACAGAATCTTCTTCTTTTATTTCAAGGTAATCATATAACATTCGCCTCAATGGATGGTTTGATGATCTTAATAACGACTTTATTTTTCCTAATTCGGAATCCTTAAGCTCATCTCCATAATAGCTGATTTCTGATCTATGATTCGCGGTGATTGTACCGGTTTTATCAAAAACCAAACTATCAATTTTTGACATGGCTTCTATGACATTAGTGTTTTTTAGGTAAAACCCTTTTTTTCCAAATATGCGAATCATGTTCCCCAGAGCGAAAGGAGCCGACAAGGCCAGGGCACAGGGGCAGGCAATGATTAATACAGCCGAAACTACTTGAAAAGCGATGCTTCTGTCAGCAAAGTACCAATATATTCCTGCTATCAAAGCTATGGACAAGATGATAATGGTAAACTGTTTGGATATTGAGTCAGTTAGGGTTTTGATATTTTTGGCCTCATTCTTTTTAAACACATCGTTGCTCCAAAGCTGAGTGAGGTAACTTTGTTTTACTGAATGTATGGCTTCCATTTCAATGGCTCCATTAGTTTGTTTACCTCCAGCAAATAATTTATCACCTGATCGTTTTAAAACAAGGATTGATTCACCTGTGACAAAGCTATAGTCAATCATTGCAATCCCATTAATCAAAATGCCATCTACAGGAATAATTTCTTCGTTCCTGATCAACAACCTATCACCTTGTTCAATGTCATTAACACTGATATTTTTTTCCTCTCTGTCAATTTCAATTTTGGTTATGGCTATGGGAAAATAGGATTTGTAATCTCGCTCAAAAGATAAAAAGCTATAAGTTTTGGCCTGAAAAATTTTACCCAAAAGCAAAAAGAAGATAAGTCCGGTCATGCTGTCAAAATAACCCTGCCCCGTATTTGTAACAATTTCATAGGTGCTTCTAAAAAAAAGAACCAGTATACCCAAAGAAATGGGCACGTCTATGTTCAATATCCCGTGTTTTAAACCTTTATAGGCGGAAATAAGATAATCTTTTCCTGAATAGAGCAAGGCGGGTAAGGCAAGAAGAAACATCAACCCTCTAAAAAATGGTTTGAACCTATTGAGCCAGTACTCATCCATTTGAAAATATTCAGGAAATGACAGCATCATGATATTACCAAAGGCAAATCCAGCTATGGCTACCTGGTAGATCAATTTTCGGTCAACATTTGCTTCTTTCGCACTTGAATCATCAAGACTTATATGAGGCTCATATCCGATGGAAGTAATGAGTTCGGCTACTTCTTTAAGGCTAATTTCACTTTTTCGAAAAGTAATTCTGATTTCTTTTTTAGGAAAATCAACCAAGGTGACCTTAATACCACTATTTAATTTATTAAGATTTTCTAGTACCCAGATACAGGAACTGCAATGGATGTTGGGGATATAAAAATTGACAACAGAAGTTTCCAGATCGTCAAATTCGATCAATTTGGAAGCGATATCAGTATTGTCAAGATAATTAAACTTTCCTTTAATCTCCTTAGGAATAGAGCCTGGTGCCTTTTCAAGGTCGTAATAACAGCTTAATTCGTTTAAGTTAAGTATCTCGTAAACAGTCTTGCACCCGTTACAACAAAAGGCTTTGTCATCAAAATCAATTCTGTCTGTATCACATTGTAAACCGCAGTGGAAGCATTCATCTTTGGGCATATATCTTTGAAAAAGTGGGTAAATTTCTTATAAAAAAGTTACATAAAAAAATGTTAGGTGTCAGAATTTATATAAATTTGCAGGAATTAAATATTTAGATATGCGAGAGGAATGTGAAAAATGTGTTATTAGAGATCTCAACTCATTAAGTTCTGTCTCTGTACATGATCTTCAATCTATTGCTAAGAAAAAAACATCACTTCACATTCAAAAAGGAGAAGTTATCTTTAGTGAAGGGACTTCTTTAAAAGGGGTTTACTGTTTGAGGAATGGTAAATGTAAACTCACCAAACTGGCCCCAAATGGTAAAGAGCAAATAGTGAGATTTATCAGGAAAGGAGAACTTGTAGGGCATCGGTCGGTGATCAGTAACTCTGTAGCTCATTTGACGGTAACTGCTTTGGAGGAAATGGAAGTATGTTTTATTCCTAAAAATGAAATTATTGAGCTTTTCAAAAACAACTCTGAATTTTCGATGGAAATAACCAAGTCTTTGGCTGATGACTTAGATGAGGCGAATTCTGCCATTGCAAATATGGCACAGAAAAATGTGAGGGAGAGATTGGCAGAATCTCTCTTATTTTTTGAAAGAATTTTTGGTACTGATAGTGAAGGTTATATTTCGGTTACGCTTACGCGTGAGGAAATTGCCAATGCTATTGGAACAGCAACAGAATCAACCATAAGATTATTGTCAGAATTTAAAAAGGAAGGTTATATATCACTGTCGGGTAAACGAATCAAAATTGAGAACAAAATCAAACTTCAGCATTTGACCGAAGGATATTAAAAAGATATTAATAAAAAGCCCTATCCAACGGATAGGGCTTTTTTTATGAGTTATACTTTATATCATAGAAGAAATCGTGTTCTTGATAATTTCTATACACTCTCTTATTTGAATTTCCGTAATTACTAGTGGTGGTGCAAACCTTATAATATTTCCATGGGTAGGTTTCGCTAACAAGCCATTTTCACTGAGTTTCATACAAATGTTCCAAGCTGTAGAGCTGTCTTCTGTATCATTAATGAGGATGGCATTTAAAAGTCCTTTACCTCTAACAGCGGAAACCAAGTCATTTTCTATGGCAAAATCTCCTAATTCTTTTCGAAAGATAATTCCAAGTCGCTCTGCGTTTTCAGCAAGATTTTCATCTGTAACTACTTTCAAGGCTTCAATTGCTACAGCAGCCGCTAAAGGGTTACCGCCAAACGTAGAACCATGTTGCCCCGGTTTAATAACTTCCATAATGTGATCATTTGCAAGTACTGCTGATACCGGATAGACTCCGCCCGATAATGCTTTCCCTAAAATTAAGACATCAGGCTTAACATTTTCATGTTCAACAGCCAATAATTTCCCTGTCCTTGCTATTCCGGTTTGAACTTCGTCTGCAATAAAAAGGATGTCATTTTTTTTGCAAATTTCTCGGGCCTGCTTAAGGTACCCATCAGTTGGAACGTAAACTCCGGCTTCACCCTGGATTGGCTCTACAAGAAATCCTGCTATATTTTTATTAGTCTTGATAACAGCTTCCAGAGCTTCGATATCATCGTAAGGGATTGTTATAAATCCTGGTGTATATGGACCAAAATTCTTTTTGGCTGTAGCATCATTGGAAAAGGAAATGATAGTTGTGGTTCTGCCGTGAAAATTGTTTTCGCAAACAATTATGTTTGCCATTTCTTCAGGAATGCCTTTCTTTTCATAAGCGAATTTTCTGCATATCTTAATAGCAGTTTCAACGGCTTCAGCCCCTGTATTCATAGGTAATACCTTATCGAATCCAAAATAATTGCTTATAAACTTTTCGTAAATTCCAAGCTGGTCATTATAAAATGCCCTGGACGTAAGCGTCAAGGTTTTTGCCTGTTCTATTAAACTATCAATGATCCTTGGGTGGCAATGGCCTTGATTGACTGCAGAGTATGCCGATAAGAAATCATAATATTGTTTTCCGTCAACATCCCACACATGAACTCCCTTCCCTTTGTTAAGTACAACAGGAAGTGGATGGTAATTGTGGGCTCCATACTTTTCTTCGAGTGCTATTGCAGTTTTTGAGATACTATTGTCTTTCAATAACATAATAAATAGAATTGAATACCTAATAAATAAGCATTAATTAGGCTGAATTATACATGTATAATTCCTTCTTTAGGAGAGAAATCATCCTGAGAATTGCAAAAATATTAAAAAAAAACGACGAGAGCCTGTTTTTCAAGGTCCGATTCAAGTAATACTAAAATATTTTTATTTCTAATATTTAAAAGATTATTTTTAACCGAAAATAGCTGATGAATTATCTTGCGCATATTTACCTTTCTGGAGATAATGAAACGATTCGAATAGGTAATTTCATAGCTGACCATATCAAAGGTAATAAGTATAAAAATTTCTCAGAGGATATTCAGAAAGGAGTTTTATTGCATCGGCAAATAGATTCATTTACTGATGGTCATAAAATTGCAAGAGGTAGTAAAAGGCGTCTGAATGAACAATACGGCTTGTATAAGGGTGTAATTGTTGATATTTTATACGATCATTTTTTGGCAAAAAACTGGTCTTTGTACTCAAAAATTCCGCTACAAGAGTATACCACAGCGTTTTATAAGTTGTTAATGGAGCATTATGAGATTCTTCCAGAAAAGATAAAGTATATGTCAAAGTATATGATTAGAGACGACTGGTTAGCTTCATATGCTCATAAAGAAGGAATTCAAAAAGTGTTATCAGGAATGAACAGAAGGACTGGAGGTATATCTAATATGGATCTTGCCATAAATGATCTCGAAGCGCATTATGACGATTTTGAGCATGATTTCACTTTATTTTTCAAAGAACTTCATGACTTTACTACTGACAAATTAATTGAAATTAATAAATCTTTCAAAAAATAAATTAACATAAATGATGAAAAAATTAGGCTTACTGTTTATAATATCACTGTTTTTGGTTCAATGCAAGGAGTCTAAGGTAAAGGATTTACCAGTTAAAGGCCTAATTGCGGAAAGCGCCATGGTGGTTAGTGCAAGAAACGAAGCATCTGCCATAGGAGTTGCTATTCTTAAAAAAGGGGGTAATGCTTTTGATGCCATGATAGCCACGGATCTGGCTTTGGCAGTTGTCCATCCTGCTGCAGGAAATATTGGAGGGGGAGGATTTACGGTTTTCAGAACCAATGAAGGACTTACTGGTGCTTTAGATTATCGTGAGAAAGCTCCATTGGCGGCTCATAGAGACATGTATTTGGATGAGGATGGTAAGGTTGTTCCTGGAAAAAGCACTTTGGGCGCCCTTGCTGTTGGCGTTCCCGGAACGATAGCCGGCTTGTTCGAAATTCATAAAAAGTTTGGTTCTTTACCTTTTTCAGAGTTGATCCAACCCTCCATTGATATGGCGAGAAATGGATTTGTCGTTACAAAAAAGCAGGCAAGAGGCTTAAACTACTATCGCGAAGCTTTTAAAATAGCAAATCAACGTGTGATCTATTTTGACAGGGAATGGAACGAAGGAGACACTTTAAAAAATCCGAATATGGCTCTCACGCTTGAAAGAATAAGGGATCACGGGAGAGAAGAATTTTATTCTGGCAGAACAGCCGATATGATTGTTGATTGTCTGCAAGGGCTAGGCGGAATTATAACCAAAGAGGATCTCAGTAAATATAAGACCGTTTGGAGAGATCCGGTTGAATTCGAATATAAAGAATACAAAATAATATCAATGTCACCACCTTCAAGTGGGGGTATATGTTTAGAGGAGTTATTCAAGAGTATTGATCCATATGATATTGCTCAATACCCACATAATTCTGAACAGTATATACAGTTAATCACTGAGGCTGAAAGGAGAGTTTATGCAGATAGAGCATATTTTTTGGGGGATCCTGATTTTGTAAAAATTCCCATGGATTCATTGAAGTCAAGATTTTACAATAAAAATCGCATGCTTAATTTTACTTGGGAACAAGCCACGCCTTCTTCAGCTATTTCACATGGAAATATTGAGATTATTGAAAGTAATGAGACTACACATTATTCTATAATAGATACATATGGTAACGCTGTGGCAGTAACCACCACGCTCAACGGAGGTTATGGGTCTAAGGTGTATGTAGAAGATGGAGGGTTTTTTCTCAATAATGAAATGGATGATTTGAGTGCTAAGGTTGGCTCGCCCAACATGTTCGGATTAGTAGGAGCAGAAGCGAATTCCATTGCTCCCGAAAAAAGAATGTTGAGTTCCATGACTCCTACTATAATTGAGAAAGGTGGTAAACTGAAGATGGTTGTTGGCTCGCCCGGAGGATCAACCATTATTACATCAGTGTTTCAAAATATCCTTAACGTGATAGAATTTGACATGGGGATGCAGGAGTCCGTTTCAAGCAGTAGATTTCATCACCAATGGTTACCTGATTTAATTTATTTTGAGCATTCTTTTGATACAGTTTCTTTTGCTTCACTGAGGAAAAAAGGATATATTATTGATCATGAAGATTACGGTTCAATTGGAAGAGTTGACGCGATTCTTGTGATGCCAGATGGTCGTTTAGAAGGTGGTGCGGACCCAAGAGGAGATGATAGTGCTGTAGGGTTTTAATTATAAATCAAATGAAATATGACTATTAAAAAAGGGAAACATACGGTGTGTATCCATCAAGGACAAATAAAAGACGAGCAATTTGGTGGTTCTATATCACCCATTTATATGGCAAGCTCTTACCCGTTCTTAGACGTCGAAAAGAATAGATATCCAAGGTATTTTAATACGCCCAATCAGGAAGTGATTTCAAGCAAGGTAGCTGCCTTGGAAAATGCCGAAGCAGCTTTGCCTTTTTCCTCTGGAATGGCAGCGATAAGTACTTCTTTATTTGCTTTTCTCCAAAATGGAGATCATGTGATTTTTCAAAATGAGATTTATGGAGGTTCCTATAATTTGGTACAAAAGGATTTTGCCAGGTATGGGATCGAATATTCTTTTACAAAAGGCCTAGATGTTAGGCATTTTGAGAATGAAATACGTGATAACACCAAAGTAATATATATAGAAACACCTTCTAATCCTTTGCTAAGTATCACTGATGTTAAGGCTGTAGCCGATTTAGCCAGAAAACACGGAATTCTTACCATGATTGACAATACTTTTGCCTCTCCTTTAAATCAAACTCCCTTGGACCTGGGAATCGATATTTCTATTCACAGCGCAACTAAATATCTAAGTGGCCACAGTGATATATCAGCAGGCGTAGTAGCTGGTAGCGCTAAAAATATTGAAAAAATCATGCTCCAGGCCAGAAATCTGGGAGGAAATTTAAGCGATTTTATGTGTTTTTTATTGGAAAGAAGTATCAAAACGCTGGCCCTTCGTATCGAAAAGCACAATGAAAACGCACAATTTATTGCGGATCAATTGAGTTTAAATCCAATGATATCTAAAGTGTATTATCCTGGACTAAAAACGCATAAGAATCACGAAATAGCAAAATCTCAAATGCATGGGTTTGGTGGGATGCTTTCCTTTGAGTTAAATAAGGAGTTTGACTCAAAAGTATTTCAGAAAAAACTACTTATGATTAAGCCCTCCATGAGTTTGGCCGGGGTGGAGTCAACAATTATTCAACCTAGTTTGACTTCGCACGCTTTACTATCGGTCCAAGAAAGGGAAAATCAAGGAATTTCAGATAATTTGCTTAGATTGTCCGTTGGTCTTGAAAATAAAGAAGATATTTTAGCAGATATAGAACAGGCTTTAAGATAACAGATATGATTAAACTCGATATTTTAGCTATTGGAGCGCATCCGGATGATGTTGAATTAGGTTGTGGAGCAACGCTTGCAAAGGAAATCTCCAAGGGAAAGAAAGTGGGAATTTTGGATTTAACACGAGGCGAATTAGGAACTCGTGGATCTGCTGAAATCAGGGATAAGGAATCCTCAAGAGCGGCCACAATTCTCGGTGCTGTTCTAAGAGAAAATTTGGCATTTAGAGATGGCTTCTTTGCGAATGATGAATTGCATCAACTGGAAGTAATCAAAATGATTAGAAAATTTAAACCAGAAATTGTATTGTGTAATGCCATTAGAGACAGACATATAGATCATGGCAAGGGAAGTAGTCTGGTTTCGGACGCCTGTTTTTTGTCGGGATTGATAAAAATAGAAACTATTGTAGATGGAAAAACGCAGGAGGCTTGGCGGCCCAAACAAGTGTATCATTATATTCAATGGGAGAATTTAAAACCTGATTTTGTTGTTGATGTAACGGGTTTTTTAGATGCAAAAATTGAAGCCGTCACGGCCTATGGATCTCAGTTTTATGATCCGAATTCGAAAGAACCATCTTCACCCATATCCAGTAAGAATTTTTTAGAGAGTGTTTCTTATAGGGCAAAAGACCTGGGAAGACTGATTGGAAAAGAATTTGGGGAAGGGTTCAACGCTGAAAGGTTTGTTGGGGTGGATAGTCTGGAAGATCTGATTTAGAGGCATCAATTAGCATACAACGTATAGGGTTTAAGGATTTTAAATGAATTTATCTTATGTAAAATAGACTGTTTTTATTTTGATTTTAGCAGAAGGATAAATAATGAATTAATTTTAATTTTTATTTGAACAAGTGACGAAATAGATTATATTTGCACGCGAATTTATATCATGTAAATTCAGGTAGTCACGGCGGTTGTCGTATAAGAAGCAGGATCTGTCTACCCTTCCAGATCACATGGGTTTACCCCCGGTTGTTGGTGGGGTCCGTCTTGCTCATCTTTCTAGTTTTATTTCTTGTGTTTGTTATTTTGTTTGTCTTCGTCCCGTGTCTTGTGTACCCTATGTTGTCAGTGTCTGGATTGTCCATTCTTGATTGCCATTTCG
>JAUXCI010000207.1 GCA_030618945.1 Flavobacteriaceae bacterium | reverse complement strand
GTTAATACGGCTAAGTCCTTTAATGATATACTAAATTTTGACGGTGTTATTTTGACCAAACTTGATGGTGACACACGTGGTGGGGCTGCACTATCCATCAAATCTGTAGTAAACAAACCCATAAAGTTTATCGGAACGGGTGAAAAAATGGAAGCGATTGATGTTTTCCATCCCGATCGAATGGCTGAACGTATCCTTGGAATGGGTGATGTTATTTCTTTGGTGGAAAGAGCACAGGAACAATACGATGAAGAAGAAGCCAGAAAGATACAGAAGAAGATTGCCAAAAACCAATTTGGATTTGATGATTTTCTTAAGCAGATCCAGCAGATCAAAAAAATGGGGAATATGAAAGACCTTGTTGGGATGATACCAGGAGCGGGAAAAATGATGAAAGACGTGGACATTGATGACGATGCCTTTAAAGGAATTGAAGCCATTATTCATTCCATGACACCTGCAGAAAGAAGTAAACCCACCTTGATCAATGCAAGTAGAAAGACCCGAATTGCAAAAGGGTCCGGAACAAATGTTCAGGAAGTCAACCAACTCATGAAACAATTCAACCAAATGAGTAAAATGATGAAGATGATGCAAGGCGGAGGCGGAAAAAAAATGATGCAGATGATGAAAGGAATGAAATAACAAAAACGTTTGATACAAAATTGTTATTTTCTCAATACAAAATAAACCTATTTTAAACCAAAATCATACGATTATGATCATATTGGACGGCAAGCAAACCTCTAACAATATTAAAGATGAAATTGCCCTTGTGGTACAGAATCGTAAATCTAAAGGGTTAAAAACACCTCATTTAGCTGCCATTATTGTGGGTAGCGATGGAGCGAGTATGACCTATGTGAGCAGTAAAGTGAAATCCTGTCAAAAAGTTGGGTTTAACTCTACCCTGATTGATCTTCCAGACGACATAGCAGAAGAGCAATTACTTGATGAAATTGAAATTCTTAATAAGGACAATGACATCGATGGCTTTATAGTACAACTACCTTTACCTAAGCAAATAGATGAGCAAAAAGTACTGATGGCGGTTAACCCTGACAAAGATGTTGATGGCTTCCATCCGGTAAATGTGGGTAAAATGACCTTGGACCTTCCTTCGTTTTTACCGGCTACTCCTTATGGCATCCTTGAATTACTGGAACGATATAATGTTGAAACCTCAGGAAAAAATGTAGTGGTTATTGGAAGGAGCCATATAGTTGGTCGCCCAATGAGCATTCTACTCAGTCAAAAAAGAAAATTTGGCAACGCTACAGTTACCTTGGCCCATAGCAGAACCAAAAACTTGTCTGACATAACCAAAGAGGCGGATATTATAGTTGCAGCCCTCGGGATTGCGGAATTTTTAACAGGTGATATGGTCAAGGAGGGCGTAACCGTTATTGACGTTGGTATTACTCGGGTTAAGGATGATACAAAGAAAAGAGGATATAGACTGGCTGGCGACGTTGAATTCGAATCTGTTAGTAAAAAAGCAGCTTATATTACTCCTGTTCCGGGTGGAGTGGGCCCAATGACAATAGCCATGTTGTTGAAAAACACGCTACAGGCATGCGAAAACAGGGATTGATCTCTATATTTTTTTATTTTCTATTTTCTTTACACTATTAGAAATAGAAACACCCGGTTTTAATCTGCCATCATCAATGGCTTTACCATAACTTGTTTCAATCGGAACTATTCCTGCCCATATATCGAGCTTATAATCTTCTTTATCATCTCCTACTCCTTCATTCCTGATTTTTGCAGAACCTTCCTCAATTTTTAATTGCAATACTTTGGTCACATTGAGTTCTTTTTGGTTTGGTTCTCTTACCTCTTCCCAGCGTTCGGTGAGAATTTGATCAGAAATAATATGAAGCGCTCTTAGTTTTTCTTTATCATCATCAATGAGTGAGGCTGTACCAAAAAGGCTTACTGATTCATAATTTAAGGAATGATGGAAAGCTGACCTAGCCAATACCAGCGCGTTTGTTCTGGTAACATTGATCGATACAGGAATGCCCTTTTCCATGCTTTGTAACATTCTGCTAACGCTGGCTCCGTGAAAATAAAGCGTATCATCCTTTCTTCCATAAATAGTTGGAATAACTATGGGATGCCCTTCGTGTACAAAACCTATTTGACAAATAAACTCCTTATCAAGAATGGCATATACAGTTTCCTTATCATAGAATCCTCTTTTGGGAATTCTTTTGACTTTAGACCTTTCTGTTTTCATTTAAAAAATATTAACACGCTCCTATTCAAACCAAAGCGAAATATAGTTTACACTTGCTTCATCCGGAATCTGACCTTGAAGGATGGGTCTCATATCAAATTCATCCAGATTCAGATCTTTTTTATTAAGAGAAATGGTTGCGTTAATCTCATCAATAAAAAGAATAGCCGCGCTAAAAGATGGTTCAATTTTGTTAATCGTATAATTACCAGAAATCTCACCAAAGGTTGAACTTGTAGAAATTCCTTTTTCCGTAGTGTAGTTATCACTATAAATTTTCACCAGTTCCAGGCCTTTAATGGAATCATTTTGTCTCAGGGGAATGAAAACCAAATTTTGCTTACCAGCCTTATCAAATACTCTGTATTCACGTATCAACTCACCATTCGCTTTAAATTTTTCAATTGAGTCATTTTTAAACACCTTGTCAAGCTCCGCTATACTTGTGTTTTTATCAATCTTTCCCAATTGACTTTTCGCAATTAGCATGTCGTTCTCTTGACCACATCGCACCAATAAAGTAGCCAGAATCAGCACAGCAATTAGTTTTTTCATATCGTTTTAGTTTTGTTTTACAATGGCCCAATATATAGACACAATTCAAATCTTGCAAACATTAAATTAATAAATCTTATCGCAAATACTTAGGTTAAAATTTTATTTAAAAACCTTTTTCAAAATACCGAAAACGCCTCTTATAAAAGTTGCACTAGTAATCACCTTAATCACTGGATTTATAGTGGTTCTTCTACTGCTACTTCTTCTTTGTTTTACAGGAATTGATTTCTCAGCCTCAGCCTGTATCCTTTTTATTTTTCTATTTAGAATCTCATATGCGCTTTCACTGTCAACTATTTCATTATACCTGGTGGCAATCTTGGAGTCATCTATGATGGCGTCCAGTTCAGAAGGCGTTAATATGTCCATTCTACTCATAGGTGCCCTTAGCATAGTCCTGACCAAAGGTGTTGGTATCCCCTTCTCATTCAAAGCCGATACCAGCGCTTCTCCAATTCCAAGTTCGGTTAGCACCTTATCCGTATCATAATAGTCTGAATCGGGATAATTTTCTGCAGCAAGTTTTATGGCTTTTCTGTCTTTTGCCGTAAAAGCTCTCAAAGCATGCTGAATTTTAAGCCCCAGTTGCGACAATACATCTGAAGGAATATCTTTTGGGTTTTGAGTTACAAAATAAATACCGATTCCTTTTGACCGAATTAGTTTTACTATACTTTCCAGTTGATCCAAAAGAGACTTAGAAGCATTATCAAATACAACGTGAGCTTCGTCAATAAACAAAACCAATTCAGGTCGATCACTATCCCCTTGTTCAGGAAATGACTGATAAATTTCGGCCAATAACTGTAGCATAAAAGTGCTAAACATCTGCGGTTTATCTTGAATATCTGTAAGCCTGAGCACAGAAATGACGCCTCTTCCATCCTCCGAAAGCCGGCACAGATCTTTTACATCAAAGGATCTTTCCCCAAAAAAGAGATCTGCCCCTTGTTGCTCCAAAGCCACAATCTTTCGTAGAATTGATCCTGTTGAGGCAGTTGAAACCCTTCCGTATTTTGATTCAATTTCCTGCTTCCCTTCCTGTGTGGAAAATTGCAATATCTTTTTTAAATCTTTAAGATCGAGTAAACCCATCTGCTGATCATCACAATACTGAAACAAGATGGCTAAAATACCTTCTTGTACTTCCGATAAGCCCAATATTCTTGAGAGTAAAACGGGTCCAAATTCTGTAACGGTCGCCCTTAATCTGGTTCCTTTCTGTTCTGAAATGGTCAATATTTCAACCGGGAAACCTTTTGCATCAAATGGAATTCCAATCTTTGCATGACGCTCATCAATCTTAGGATGTCCTGGACTGGGTTTTGCCAGACCGCTGAGGTCCCCTTTAAGATCCATTAGTACAACAGGGATTCCTTTTTCCGATAAGTTTTCAGCAAATACCTGTAAGGTTTTTGTCTTTCCAGTTCCTGTTGCACCAGAAATTAATCCATGCCGGTTGATGGTCTTTAAAGGGATGTTAACAAGGGAACCTGTCAAGGTTTCGCCTTCAAGAACGGCGCCCCCCAGGGTTATGAATTCTCCCTTTGAACGATAACCATTTGCGATAAGATCTATAAATTCTTCTTTCTTTGCCATAGAAATGTTTTTATAAAAATAATAATTATTAATCTATATTCATGACTATCTTTGCGCCATGTTGAAAAAAACCGAAATATTGATCGGAAAGGGAGAAATGCTACCTTTAATGGAAGAGTTCTACACCATTCAGGGAGAGGGATTTCACACCGGAAAAGCGGCTTATTTTATTCGAATAGGCGGATGTGATGTGGGTTGCCACTGGTGTGATGTAAAAGAAAGTTGGAATGCGGCTTTACATCCGCCAACCAGCACTGATAAAATAGTTCAAAAAGCAAAACAATTTGCCAATACCGTGGTCATAACAGGAGGGGAACCTTTAATGTGGAACATGGACTATATAACCCAAGAATTAACTGATCAAGGCATCAAAGTTCATATTGAAACCTCAGGAGCCTATCCCCTGACTGGGTCATATGACTGGATTTGCTTATCCCCGAAAAAGAACAAACTTCCTTTACCTGAAGTCCTTGAAGTTGCTCATGAATTAAAAGTAATCGTCTTTAACAAGCACGATTTTAAATTTGCGGAAGAGCAGGCTTCCCTTGTAGGGCCATATTGCGAATTGTTTCTTCAACCCGAATGGAGT
>JAUXCI010000212.1 GCA_030618945.1 Flavobacteriaceae bacterium | reverse complement strand
TAACCCTAAAAAAAATGTGTTGACCTATAATTTTAGCGATAAAACACTTGAAGGAACCTTACACAGATTAAAAGTAGTAGTAACAGATAATGTGAATAATTCGACTACTTTTACATCGACTTTTAACAAGAAGAATTAAACCTTGATTATCCCTTGAAAACAGAACATATTTTTCTCTTTTTATTTGGTCTAGCCGTTCAATTCGCATCAGGACAATCAGCAACCATAAAGGGTCGAGTTCTTGACAGCATCAATAACCCTATAGAGAATGCCACCATAAGCATCGGAAACTTGGGGACAGTATCAGATGAAAAAGGTGTTTATAAGTTGGTGATTCCAGCAGGGAAAAATGTTGAGATCCGTTTTGGTCATGTTTCTTACAATAGCTTTTCAAAATCTTTTCGTATTCAAAAAGGTAAAACCCTCTATTTTTCACCCAGACTATTTACTAAAACAGAAACAATGGATGAAGTTATCATTATTGATGACAGAGGCAATGTTCAAAGCATTTACAAAATAGATCAAGGGCTGGCCACTTTACTTCCAAGTGCCAATCAGGGGATAGAAAGTGTTTTAAAAACTTTACCCGGAGTTAATTTTAATAATGAACTCAGTACGCAATACAATGTGAGAGGGGGTAGTTTTGAAGAAAACCTAGTCTATGTAAATGGAATTGAGGTCTATAAACCATTCCTAATCAGATCAGGGCAGCAGGAAGGTTTGAGTTTCGTCAATCCTGAGTTGACACAAAATGTTGAATTTTCAGCTGGAGGCTTTCAAGCCAAATATGGTGACAAGCTATCCTCTGTTCTCGATATCACCTACCGTAAACCATCGACTTTTGGAGCTAGTATAGAAGCCAGCTTACTGGGAGCCTCAGTTTCAATTGAAGGGCTTTCGAAAAATCAAAAATTCAAGGCAATTGCAGGATTTAGATACAGAAATAATAGTCTTTTTTTGAACACCAGTGATGTTGACGCCAATTTCAATCCAAATTATACTGATCTTCAGGCTTATTTATCATATGATTTCAGCGAAAGATTTACATTGGAGTTTTTAGGAACTTATTCTGTTAATAATTACAATGTTACACCACGTTCCAGACAGACCAATTTTGGGACCCTCTCAAACCCTTTGTCATTAGTTGTGAATTATCAGGGCAAAGAAGAGGATCAATACAAAACTTTATTTGGCACCTTAAAAGGCAACTACAAGGTGTCAGAAGACCTTTCCATGGCACTTGCCGTTTCAACCTATAATACCAAAGAGCAAGAATATTATGATATTCTCTCTTCTTATGGATTAGGAGAAGTGTCCTCTGATTTTGAAGCAGAGAATTTTGGAGACCTTAATCAACTTCAGACCACAGGTTCTCATCTTGATCACGCCAGGAACAATTTAAATGCGACTATCAACAGTATTAAGCTTTCTGCGATTTGGAGAAAAAATGGTAACCTATTTGAATTTGGAGCCAAATATCAGCATGAAAATATAAAAGACCGAATCAATGAATGGCAGGTTGTGGACTCTGCCGGTTTTTCGCTACGGCCCCCATATCTGGAACCTAAAAACAATGAGCCATACACCCCTTTTACCGGTCCGATAGAACCTTATATCAATGTCAATGCCACAAACGACGTAGACATCAACAGAATATCCGGTTTTGCCCAATGGAGTAAAAAATCAAGTATCAAAGAAGATGAACTTTGGTACAATGTAGGCATAAGAATCCATAATTGGGAGATAAGTGGTGAAGGCATTGCATCTGACGGTTACACGGTTATCAGTCCAAGGGCTCAATTGGCCTATAAGCCAAATTGGGATAAGGACATGCTCTTTAGAATATCCGGAGGCTTGTATTACCAACCTCCATTTTACAGGGAACTAAGAGATTCTCTGGGCACAGTTCATCCCGAAGTGAAAGCACAGAAATCGATCCATATTGTAATCGCTAATGATTATAGTTTTGGAATGTGGGGAAGGCCTTTTAAATTGATCAGTGAAGTTTATTATAAACAACTCACTGATGTTAATCCATTTACAATCGACAATGTAAGAATACGCTACAGAGCCCGAAATAATGCTGTTGCTTATGCAGCAGGTGTTGACCTGAGGTTACACGGAGAATTTGTTCCCGGAACAGAATCATGGTTTAGTGTAGGATACCTTAAAACCGAGGAAAACATTGACAATCGTGGTTACATTTCACGCCCCACTGACCAACGCTTAAAACTAGCCTTGCTATTTCAGGATTATGTGCCTTCCATACCTAGTTTGAAAATGTACCTGAATATGGTTTACAATACAGGCGTACCAGGTGGCTCTCCCTCCTATGCCGACCCCTATTTATACCAAAACAGACTCAAGGACTATTTTAGAGCAGACATAGGTATATCTTATGTTTTTGTGGATGCTAAAAATCCTCCTAACAAAAAATGGATGGAAAAATTCAAACAACTCTCAGCAGGTCTTGAATTATTCAATATGTTTGATTATCAAAATTCTATAACCAATACCTGGGTCAAAGATATTTCTTCCAACCGTTATGTGGGTATACCTAACTATTTAACCGGGAGGGTACTCAATGTTAAAGTTGCCATGAGATTTTAAACGGCACAATTTCTTCCAGGTCATTTTTTTTTTCAGAACTTTAAACCTTTCGTCTGTTTAACAGTCTTAAATATAAAAGCTTGTGCTTGAAGAGGAAGTTTTAATTAAGCGTCTAAAGGATCCTTTAACTCGGGAGGCCTCTTATCGCTTATTAGTATCAACACATAAGCAGCGCCTGTATTGGCATATCCGTAAAATTGTATTAAACCATGAAAACGCTGATGATGTGTTACAAAATACTTTTATTAAAGTATTCAGACATATTGATGGTTTCAAAGGCGAAAGTAAACTGTACTCCTGGATGTTCAGAATTGCTACGAATGAATCCATAAGTTTTTTAAACAAAGAGGCCAAGCATTTAAAAATGGATATACAGACCTTGCAGGAACAAAGGGTCGATAATCTTAAAGCTGATGTGTATTTTGACGGGGATGAGATTCAATTAAAATTGCAAAAGGCAATTGTAAGTTTACCTCAAAAACAGCAATTGGTATTCAATATGAAATACTTTGATGATTTAAAATATAAGGAAATTTCAGAAATTCTGGATACCTCTGTAGGTGCTCTAAAGGCCTCCTATCATCATGCGAGAAAAAAAATTGAACTATTCCTATTAAACACTTGATGGATCTGGAAAATAACAACATGGATAGTCAAAAAAAGAACATATTAGACCAATTAAAAAAGTCAGGGACAGGATTTAATGAACCTAAAGACTATTTTGAGACTATGGACGATCGGTTTGTTACTAACCTGGGCCTTGATAAGGCTAAAAAGGCGCAATCCATATCAGCGGATCTTATGTTGCCTAAGTCAAAGACAAATGCCCTTGATTTAATTGGAAAAGCACACGGTTTTACGACACCAGAGGGTTATTTTAAAGAAGATGCTAGGCCACTAATAATTCCTAAGACAAAAAAGATTATTTCACTAAATTCTCCGGGTCTTAAAAAATGGTTGAATCTTTCAATTGCTGCCTCAATATTGCTGTTTTTTGGATTGGGATTATATCTATCTAGCAATACAAACGTTGAGATGGCTGAGCTTAGCACTAACGAAATTGAAAATTGGATTGATACAGATCTGGTTAGTTTTAATTCATTTGAAATAGCGGAATTATTTGAGGGTTTAGAGCTTGAAAGCGATTTGTATTCTGATGAGGAAGTAGCAGCCTATTTAGACAACCTTGACATAGAAAATATTATATTAGATAACTAAGCACATGAAAACTATTATTATCACTTTGTTTTTGACCCTTGGGTTTTGGGGAAACTCCAACGCCCAAGAAAACCATAGAGAGAGAATTAAGGCTTATAAAACTGCCTATATCACACAAGAATTAGATCTTAGTTCAAAAGAAGCTGAAAAATTTTGGCCCTTATACAATGATTATGAAAAAAAATTATTCAGCTTAAGGGTTCTAAAAGTGCGGGAAGAACGTGACAGAATTAAAAATCAAGGAGGTTTTGAAGATTTAAGCGACAAGGAAGCCAAAGAAGCACTTGACAATATGATTCAAAATGAAAAAGAAATCATAAAAATCAAGGAAGAACTCTATAAAGAATTGACAGATGTTCTATCTCCTATAAAAATTTTAAAATTATACAAGGCTGAAATGGGTTTTAACAAAAAACTTTTATCACAGTATAAAAAAAATAGAGGGCAAAACCGATAAGTAGATAGAGTAATATTCTATAACCAACTCAAACATATCATCAGTTTTATTGTTCTGGGCCACAAATTATAGCAGTTGATGTAATCAAATGGTAACTATTTGTTTGCGAATATTTTAACATCGTTTTTGCTAATGACATCTTCCCCAAGGATCAGCAACCTCTCTACTACATTTCTCAATTCTCTTATATTCCCTGTCCAATCATAAGAACTGAGTAACTCGATGGCATCTTTATTAAAATCCCTTTTCGCCGTACCATTTTGAGCAGATATCATTCCGGAAAAATAATCCACCAACATAGGTATGTCTTCTTTTCTCTCCTTAAGCGAGGGCACATTTATCAAAATTACTGCCAAACGATGGTAAAGATCTTCTCTAAACTTTCCTTTAGAAATTTCCCTTTTCAAATTTTTATTAGTTGCAGCAATTACTCTGACATCAACCTTAATGTCTTTATCGCTACCCACTCTGTTTATTTTATTTTCCTGTAGTGCCCTTAGAACTTTCGCTTGGGCCGAAAGGCTCATATCCCCAACTTCATCGAGAAATATGGTTCCCCCATT
>JAUXCI010000124.1 GCA_030618945.1 Flavobacteriaceae bacterium | reverse complement strand
GATAAAGAGTTATTGGATGATATCTTTTCAAATTACAATATAATAATCACTGTTGAAGATGGGGTTCTTCTTGGTGGATTTGGAAGCGCAGTTTTGGAATACGAGAATAGCAAGAAAGATAAGCCACTGAAAATTGTATGTCTAGGAGTTCCGGATGTCTTTGTTGAGCATGGTAATATTGATGAATTATATGAATCAATTAATCTAGATGAAAGTGGCATACTAAAGTCCATTGAAAGGATAACAAATGAGAATATTTATTAAATTCGTCGATTTATTGTAAGAAATGGCGAGAATTGCTCAAATAATTGCTTTTGTTTTTTTTGTAACAGCTGCCCATGGTCAGATTAAACAATCTGTTGAGGTTAAAATTGCTGTAGATACCTTGTCTATTTTACAGGACTTTGATGATTCGGCTATACGGCCAGGGGGTCATTCCAGAGGTGAATTTCAAACAGATAATCTTCAAAATGACACGGTTCAAAAACCCAGAATGCTTTATATTCAGAGGTCTATGCTTGATTCTCTTTTAAAACCTTATTACAAGATTCAAATTGATACCAGTTATGAAGAAAGTAATAAAAACAGGATTATTATTATTCCAAAATACAGAATGATTGTTGATGAAGAAAATTCTGACACGTCCTTTGTGGCAATTCCTAAATCAATAGATTACTTTGGAAAAATTAAAACCTTAGGAATTGACACAAGTGGTTTTTCAAATGCGATAGAACTTTCAAGTATTAAGACCATGAAAATAGCAGCGGACCCTGTTTGGTGGAGGCAAAAAAATATTATAGGTCTTGACTTTAACGAAGTTGCTTTTTTAAACTGGAATGCGGGAGGGCAAAACTCAGTGTCCGGATTGTTTAAGGTAGAGTTTACAAGAATTTATGAAAAATTACACACGGTTTGGAAAAATGAAATTTCCGCCCGATACGGTTTGAATTTAAGGCAAGACCAAGACCTTATCAAAACAGATGACGAAATTAAATTAGCTTCTACTTTTGGGTATAGAAAAGATACGATCTCAAATTGGTATTTTTCGTCATTGTTTAATTTCAGAACTCAATTCACTGATGGTTACAAGGAGCCAGATGATGAGTATCCAATTTCTAGATTCTTTGCTCCGGCTTATTTGTATTTGGGAGCTGGGGCCCAATATAATCTAAAACCCCAATTATTCTCAATATATTTATCGCCTTTAACTTTAAAAACGACCTATGTTTTTGATGATAAGCTTTCAGCGGAAGGTGCATTTGGTGTTGAACCCGGGCAAAACACCAGGCATGAATTGGGGATTTTGATACAAACAAAATGGGAAAAAGAGATCTTTAAAAATGTTGCCCTTATTAATAGCCTTGATCTGTATACTGATTATGTGAACAATTTTGGTAATATTGATGTTGATTGGGTACTTAGTTTTCAGTTTAAGATCAATAAGCTTTTTCAAGCAAATTTCAGGAGCCATCTTATTTATGATGATGATATTAAAACCACGACATTAAATGATGACGGAGAGGTAGAAATCCAAGGGGCCAGAGTCCAACTAAAACAACAATTGGGTATTGGGGTTATATATACTTTTTAATTCCGAATCAATTAACCCAAATCAATTCCTTTAATTTTTTTATGTAATAAAATTGCATAACTATCTGAGTAACTTGCTACTAAATTACATACATTCAAAATTCTTTTATATAGTTCTTCATGTTTCTGCCTATATCTGTCGGGCAGTAACATCAAGATTAGTTTGTCATAATTAGAGGCCTGATGTTCATGGGTATTGTTAACCGCCCTTATAAAAACATCTAATAGGTCAGATATGACGCGATAGCCTGCGATTTCTTTTTCTACAACTTCCTTGCTTTGATAGATTTTCTCTACACTTAATTTTATAATGTCATTTATTTGCGCCTCATATCTACATTTTTCCAATAATGACAGGGTAAATTCACCAGCTAATATGGATTCTTCATTTTCTATGAAAATTCTTGAGGCTTCCTGTATCAAATTTCCAATGGCCAAAGCCCTGAGGTAACTAATTCTATCTTGTGTGTTTTGCAAGCTGTTGTACTTCTTTGTATTGATTGTATCTCGAACCAAGTTGATAAGGTACTCAAGCGCATAATCTTCTGAAATCAAGCCAAGATTGATCCCATCTTCAAAATCGATTATAGTATAACAAATGTCGTCTGCAGCTTCAACTATATATGCTAAAGGATGACGTGCGTAGGCTACATCTTTATCATTCCTGGTTTTTTCCAATCCAAGCTCTTTGGCCAGTTCTGTAAAAAAAGAAAGGTTAGATTGAAATACGCCATATTTTTTATCGGCAATATGCCTTGTCGGTTTTTTAGGCAGTGATTCTTTGGGATATTTTGTAAATGCGCCTAAAGTGGCATAGGATAGTCTTAATCCACCTTCTATATTGTTTACCGATTCGGTCAAAATTTTAAATCCATTAGCGTTTCCTTCAAAATCAATAAGATCCTGCCATTGTTTTTCGTTAAGCTGATTTTTAAAGCGTTGCCCTTCTCCTGAATGAAAATATTCTCCTATAGATTTTTCACCGCTATGTCCAAAAGGAGGGTTGCCAATATCATGAGAAAGAGCAGCAGCTGCTGCAATAGCGCCGAAATCATTGGCATGAAATCCTTTATTCTTTAAGTCAGGGTATTTGTCAATTATAAATTTCCCTACCATTCTTCCAAGAGAGCGTGCCACAACCGAGACCTCTAAGCTATGCGTTAATCGGGTATGTACAAAATCCGTTTTTGATAAGGGAACAACTTGTGTTTTATCCTGTAAATTTCTGAAAGAATCGGAAAAAATAATTCTGTCAAAATCCACTTCAAAGCCTAAGCGAGCCTCGTCCTGATCGATTCTTTTTCTGACATGTTGATCTCCAAATCTTTTTAATGACAATAATGATTCCCAATTCATGGCTAAAATATTATCCGCGAAAGATACATTTTTTTGCATATTTTTCGCCGGAATCATGTATAAAATAAGCCTATTTTTTAATTAAACTTCTCTTTGTATATACCTTATAAACATTGTTTAAATGTATTGATTTTTATATTATATTTAAACTCTAATTAGACCTCTTAAAAAATGGATAATATTTACTTTTTAATGATAATGGCCTTAGTCGTTTTAGCTATAGCTGATTTGGTTGTAGGTGTGAGTAATGATGCCGTAAATTTTTTAAATTCGGCCTTAGGCTCCAAAGCGGTTTCTTTTAGAACAATCATGATTGTTGCTAGTTTGGGTGTTGCTTTTGGGGCCGTTTTTTCCAGTGGAATGATGGAAGTTGCCAGAAAAGGAATTTTTAATCCAGGAGAATTTTATTTCAACGAGATCATGATCATTTTTCTTGCGGTAATGATCACGGATATTTTGCTTTTGGATTTTTTCAATACCCTGGGAATGCCCACATCTACAACAGTATCCATAGTTTTTGAATTGTTAGGAGCCGCAGTTGCGATAGCTCTAATTAAAATTGGTGCTGACAATGGCTCCTTTACAGATGTGGTAAATTATATCAATACTGAAAAGGCTACTCAGATCATTTTGGGAATTTTACTTTCCGTTGTTGTGGCTTTTTCGATAGGAGCCCTGGTCCAGTATGTTTCAAGAGTTTTGCTTTCATTTGATTTTGAGAGAAAAGCCAAATGGGTTGGAGCCGTTTTTGGTGGAGTTGCGTTGGCGGCGATTACCTATTTTATTTTCATAAAAGGATTAAAAGGAACTGATTATTATGCTCAGATCAAACCGATGATAGAGGGTAAAACCTTTTTAATAGTGACAATTTCTTTTGTTTTCTGGACAATACTTTCTTATATATCTGTCGTTGTTTTTAAATTGAACATATATAAAATCATCATCATCATAGGTACCTTTGCCTTGGCACTGGCTTTTGCAGGAAATGATTTGGTTAATTTTATCGGGGTCCCTATTGCTGCATGGCAATCATATGAAGCTTGGGTTGTTTCTGGAGTTCCAGCTACTGAGTTTAGCATGGATATCCTTAGTAAAAAAGTGCCTACTCCAACATTTTTATTACTTGCAGCAGGTTTGGTCATGGTATTGACCTTATGGTTGTCGAGTAAGGCCAAAAACGTAGTTAAAACTTCTATTGATTTATCCAGCAGTAGTGATACCAAAGAACGTTTTGAGCCCCATTTTTTATCAAGAAATCTGGTTAAGTTGACGATGATGATGTCAACTTATATCGCTACTATACTTCCTGACTCCTTGCAGCATAAGATTCAAAAACAATTTCAAAAGCCCGTAATCGTTTTGTCGAAAGATAAGTTACATGAGCTCCCGGCTTTTGATATGGTTAGAGCAGCGGTAAACTTAATGGTGGCTAGCGTATTGATATCTATAGCAACTTCAATGAAATTGCCTTTATCCACTACTTATGTGACCTTTATGGTTGCAATGGGGACTTCCTTAGCAGACAAAGCCTGGGGCAGTGAAAGTGCTGTTTATAGGGTTGCGGGTGTACTTAACGTTATTGGCGGATGGTTTTTTACAGCGCTAATTGCATTTATAGCATCTGGAATGGTGGCATATCTTATTCATTTGGGTGGGCCTACAATGATTGCGGTACTGTTATTATTGGCGGTTCTGCTATTGTCAAGGAATTATATCAAACACATTAGAAAATCAAAAGAAATTCAGGCAGAAGATAGTCTAAGTAAAGCAGAAAGCAGTTCAATACACGGAGTAATTGAAGAGAGTGCTGATAATATTTCTAAAGCTTTAAAAAGAGTTGGTAAGATCAATTCTAATACAATAAATGGTTTGATAGAGCAGGATCAAACTAAACTTAAAAAAGCTAAGGGCACTATTGTTAAGCTGGAAGATGAAATCGAAGATCTTCAGAATAATATTTTTTACTTTATCAAAGACTTAGATGAGTCTTATTTGGGAGCGAGTAAGTTTTATATTGATGTAATAGGGAGTTTACAAGATATTGCCCAGTCTTCAAGTCTCATAGCAAAAGTGAGTCATAAACACGTGAACAATCATCATAAAGAGTTGAAGAAAAAACAGAAAGAGGAGTTATTGGAAATCAATGAAAAACTAGTAGCGCTGTTTGGCCGAATAAGAGAAGTATTTGATTCACGGGATTTTGATAAGATATTTCCTGATATTATCGAATCGAAACAAAACTTACTGGATGATGTAAAAGTGTCTATTCAGAAACAGGTAGAACGAACCCGGGAAAATGACACTACGAGCCCAAAAAATACTACCTTATACTTTATTATATTATTGGAGACAAAAGATTTGATTCTTGCTTGTATGAATGTTCTTAATTTATATTATGAAGAGCATGATAAAACCAAGAATATGAATAATTAAGGCTCCAAAATACTGTCTCTTTCACCGTATAGAAGTTCACCTACCTGTATTAGTTTTTTAATCATGTCATTTACGTTTTCATGATCGTTTACCAGTGAGGATGCCATATAATTGGTGATAAGATGTTTTCTAATTAAGTTGTTAATATTTTTGTTTCCTTTTTTTGAAGCATCTTTAGCCTTGTTTCTCATTTCGAGAAATTCATTATAACTAGCTTCTTTATTTTCGTCAAACTTTAGCCGATTAATTGCCCTGAGAACTTTCACGGTCCTTCTTCTGAATTTATTGTATTCATTCTTGATGTTTTCATTATCAGAGTCCATGTAATTAATAATGTTTCGACGCAGTTCTTTTACGTCGCGAATGATTTCCACCATTTTTCTATTCGCAATTTTAATTTCAGAAATTCTTTTGTTTTGCTCTTCGTTAAGATTGAGATCTGTTTGCGCTTTAGTGGCGTATTCCAGAATTTTACCATAAATGGTTTTGACCTTATGCGCGTATAGGTCTCGGACGTTAATATCAAAATCAGCATTTGATTTTTTAATCAGTTTTTTACTTTTGATGCCAGATTCAATTTCATTCCTATGGAGGTTAACGGAGTGGCTGACAATTTCATAAATGGCATTTTCAAACAAATATTTTGTTTCTTTTTCAAGCGATGAAATGACAGTTCCCGGAAATTCTAATACGGATTTATTTAAGAATTTTGGTTCATCAATATCTTTGACTTTGGAGTCTTTAATAAAACTGAGAAGAAAACGTTCCAGTTTTTTTATAAACGGAATCATGATAAGGACACCTAGAATGTTAAAAATTGTATGAAACAAAGCTAACTTTAAAGTGTAATCATCGGCTGAAATATAGAATATTTCTGATAAATAATTTACAAATCGAGACAGCGGAGAAATAATGCTAACGGCTATTATACCAGTTACGAGATTGAAAATCAAATGAGCTAGTGCTAATCGTTTACCGGAAATATTTGATCCAATAGACCCGATTAAAGCAGTAATTGTTGTTCCTACATTCGTGCCAATAGCAAGGGCCAGTGCGTTTTCATATTCAATTTGACCCGCGGAAAGTGCAGTTAAAACAAGCGCCAACGAGGCACTGCTCGACTGAAGGATGGTAGTCATAAAAATCCCAATCAAAGTATAAATGACAACACCCAAGAAACCAGGAACAGCATAAGCAGTTAGGTCAATGTGATCATTAAAAACATCAAACCCTTCTTTCATAAAATGAATACCAAGAAAAAAGAAACCTAAGCCAGCCAGAATGTTACCAATTCCTTTAAAAACGTTGTTATTTTGAAAGGAAAAAATAATCCCGAAAATGAGCATAGGCATAGCTAGAACCGAAATATTTATCTTTAATCCAAAGCCGGCGACCAGCCAAGCGGTGGCAGTAGTGCCAATATTGGCCCCAAAGATTAGCCCAATACCGCCCGCAAGAGTAATTAACCCGGCGCTAATAAAAGATATTGTAATAACCGACACAAGG
This sequence comes from Flavobacteriaceae bacterium, assembly GCA_030618945.1. GTDB lineage: Bacteria > Bacteroidota > Bacteroidia > Flavobacteriales > Flavobacteriaceae > Lutimonas. Next base: position 519 of record JAUXCI010000124.1, on the reverse strand, counting down.
GAGCTTGATTGAATAAAGGCCGTAACAACTGCTCCTAAGCTTATACTTTTGTAAAGTTTATCTGTGGCCTTTCGCAAAAGACTTTTAAGTGGCCCCTTAGTAAATACCTTAAATCCCTCCTCGAGAGTAATCATTCCAAACAATAGAATGGAGACTCCAGCAGCAATAGTTTTGAAATTTGGATTAAAAAATAAAACGGCCGCAAGTATCACTAAAACGATTAGGAAGATCCACTTTTTTATCATGCACTTATATTGAATTATAAACATACTAATAACGAAATAGTTTAACAAGTCTAATACTAAGTAATTTGTATTTAGTTTGTTAAAGGGCAGGTATCTTGATCGTTGATTTTATTGTTTGGAATGATTAAAATTGAGGATGTAATTGTTTCGGACAGCAGAGTAGATCTTACACTTGTTTTATTAGAAACGAAAACCGGGTACTTACGTTTTATTAGCGTCAAAATTTTAAATCGAACTCAGGTTCAAAGGGTTGATAAAATTGCTTGAATGTGAT
>JAUXCI010000276.1 GCA_030618945.1 Flavobacteriaceae bacterium | reverse complement strand
TGAGATTCGACCAATTGATAAGTTGAGTGATAGACAAGAGCCAATAGAAGGTCAATATATCGATGATTAAGATGGCAAGACAAAGAAGGAATATCGCAAAATTAGAAAAGGATCTCATTGGCCGGATGCTTTAGTAATTGACTCTTTTTTGAGTCGTCGTTTATCTCGAAGTGCCCAGATATATCCTTTGACTCCCGCTACCCATTCAGGATAAAGATAAATCAACAATATTTCTTCGATGGTTTCCAAGGTGCCGATAAAAATCATAAAATAAAACAACCAATATATCGGACCAAAAAATAATAGCCAAAGTATGAATACAGCCTGAATCACCGCCGAGAATTTAGCGAGGTAAGTATGAAACGCCGTTGCTTTTCCATATTTTTTGAAGGCAATTAGCATTTGTACAAAATAAAGGATAAAAGGAATCAGAATCCAGATATAGTGTTCTTTGATAAAGTCATATTCAAAAAGTATCAAACCGATGAAACCGGCTAACAGTGTGAGCTGATCCCCAATTGAGTCTAATTGGGAACCACGAGGGCTGGTTATTTTTAATTTTCGGGCCAACTGGCCGTCAATCACATCAGTGCAATAACTCAAAAGAAGAAACCATGTAAACAATTCTCTTTCTCCAATCCCGGCGAGGATTATTAAAAATGGAGCGGAAAAAATGCGATAAAATGAGAACCAATCGGCAATATTGTAATTTTTGAAGGTTAGCATCTTTTTTGAAAGTTAAATTAATCAAAAATAAATCCACCTAAAGTTAAAACCTTTTAGGATTAAATTCAAATTTAATAGGGATAACATTTCAGCTAAAACTACAGGTTTACTCCATTCCTTTTAATCAAGGTTTTTAATGATCCAGGATGTACATTCCTTAAAACTATTAAATATGTGTTCTTCAGGAATCAGATCTGGAATTATGTCAATGGATTTCATTAAATACATCGGGTGTTGTTGAATATCTACAATCAAAACGTGGATGTCGTTTTTTTCTAGTTCCAACAATACATCTTCAAGTGCATAGAGTCCTGATTGATCAACATAGGGAACTCTATCCATTCTTATAATTACGTGAGTTGCGGTGGAAGGTATCTGTTTTGCAAGAACCTGTATAAAACTTGTAGAGCCAAAAAAGATGGGCCCTTTGATGTGTTTGATAAAAACCTGCTCCTCCATTTCTTCAGGGAAAATGGATTCATCCTCCCATGCTTTCTCGGCTTTTAAGTTTTTTATATCAGATGTGTCTGCTGTTGCATCTCCCATTTTTTTCATAAAAACAAGTGAGGCAATGATAAGGCCAACACCAACGGCATAAACCAGATTCCAGAAGGTTGATAAAAGTAGTACAACTATCATGACAATTACCTCTGCTCTTGGCATGGATGGCACAGCTTTTAGTCCTTTATAATCCATGACACCAACACCTACTGTGATCAGGATACCAGCAAGAACGGCTGCAGGAATTTTAGATGCAATAGGCCCTATAGCAAGAAGAATAATGAGTAAAAACACACCAGCAACCATCCCGGACAATTTTGTTTTCCCTCCGGCATTGATGTTTACAACGGTTCTTATGGTAGCTCCAGCGCCCGGCAAACCTCCGAATAAACCAGCTACGGCGTTACCAATTCCTTGTCCTATTAGTTCCTTGTTAGGATTATGGTTTGTTTTGGTCATATTATCGGCAACCACAGAGGTCAGCAAAGAATCAATTGCTCCTAAAAAAGATAAGGTAATGGCGGTAAAAATATAAGGAGAGAGGCTGCCTAATTCAAATTGTGTAAAAATGCTAAAATTTATCATTGGAAACCCACCAGGTATTTCTTCAATAGGTCTGTAATCTAAACCAAAACCGATGGCAGCACCTGACACCAGCAGTAAGGCCACCAAGGTAGATGGAATCTTGGTCGTGATTCTCTTAAAGCCATAGATAATAAAGATGGTTGAGAGGGCCAGAATAAGTTCCAAATAATTGATAGATCTGAGGGCTCTGGGCAAACTTTTTATCGCACCTATAACACCTGAATTCTCTTTGTTTGCTAAAATGGAAGCTTCGTTCATAATCTCATCCTCAGTGATCTTCTCTGCTCTTATGATTGTTTCTCTAAAATCTTCCAAAACAAGCAATCCTTCTGCCGCTTCATCTTTTAAGATGTTTTCAATGATTAGTTCTTCAGCTTGTGGTTTGAATTGTAGAATTCTTTCATGATCATTTTCAACATAATACCCTAAAAGAGGAAGTATATTGGTAATGATAATGATCAACCCAATGGCGGTCATAAATCCCGAAACCACAGGATAAGGAATATACTTTATGTATTTTCCAAGACCAATAGCACCTATGATTATTTGAAATAGTCCGGCAATAATAAAAACAGCCAGGATAATGGGCAAGGCTTTATCGATATCTCCATCATTTGTTTGTAAAATTCCGGCTATCATAATCATACTCACTGCCGTCATCGGAGCCGTCGGTCCTGATATTTGAGTTGATGTACCACCAAACATGGCTGCAAAAAAGCCAAGAAAAATAGCCCCGTATAACCCGGCGCTTGGGCCTAAACCTGAGGAAACACCAAAGGCAAGTGCTAATGGAAGGGCAACAATTCCAGCGGTAATTCCTCCTAAAGTATCACCTTTAAAATTCGAAAATATATTTTTCATTTAACAAATTTAGTTTTATTGAATACGAAAATAACGAATTTTAGACTTAATTAAAATCATTTTTATAATTTTGGCTTTTGTAAATTTGTTTCTTTAGCTGTTATTTAAATTAATTTCTATGTTAATAATTGGAATTGCAGGGGGTACGGGAAGTGGTAAAACCACCGTAGTTAATCAAATATTGAATGAATTGCCAACGGCAGAGGTGACGGTGATTTCACAGGATTCTTATTATTGCCAGAACGATCAACTTAGCTATCAGGAAAGATGTAAGATAAACTTTGATCATCCTAATGCCATTGATTTTGACCTTTTGATAAATCATGTCAAGGAATTAAAAAATGGGAACTTCATAGAGCAACCTATTTATTCATTTGTGACACATAATAGAATTGAGGATAAACTTAAAACCTATCCTAAAAAAGTTGTGATCATTGAAGGTATTTTGATCTATACCAATAGAGAATTAAGGGATTTAATTGATATTAAAGTTTTTGTTCATGCTGATTCTGATGAAAGGTTGATAAGAAGGCTTAAACGAGATGTACAAGAAAGAG
>JAUXCI010000085.1 GCA_030618945.1 Flavobacteriaceae bacterium | reverse complement strand
TATAATGGAAGATGGTTTTGGTTTTGTTATCATATCATTTTTTGTAGCAATTGCCTATTATTAGCGTATGTCATAAAAGGAATATAACTTGGATAGTCTAAAGTAAAGATCCACCCATCCAATTTTTTTTCTTCAGCCAGCATTCGCGCTCCTTCAATTACACCCTCAGGAAGTCCTTGCAATTCCTTTTCGTCGGTGATGATCATCTCAAAATTATTGGTTTCAGCCAGAACATTCTCTCCAAACTGAAGGCTTAATTTTGATTTTACCTTGTCAATCTCTCGTAATTCAATTTTTTCTTTGTCATTGAGATTAGCACCATTTCTAACAAATGCTTTATATTTTTTGTCCAAGAGCATTTTTTCTTCTGGATTTAAATCCAAATCATCTTTATGTTGATAAACGGTTTTAATTCTTTTAAAAAGCACTTCGTTTAATGTAATGTCATTGCTAAATTCGCTTAACATAGGAGATACTTCCTGGGCAATATTTTGAATTTCCTCATTTGTTTCGGCCGAATTAAGGTTAAAAAAAATGCCGGAAATTATGTTTATTTTTTCTCCCGAAAATTCGAGAGCCTCCAAAGTATTCGAAAAATTGGGTTCTTCAGTATTAGTTGTAATAAGGTCTATTTCGTTTTTAGCCAGTTCAATAGCCTTCTTAAAGGCAGGTTTAAAATGCTCATTGTTGAACCTTGAAAAGGGAGCGGCGTCATATAAGGTATCAAAATCTTCTAATAATGGATTGTTCATAAAATCGGTTGAATTAAATTTGATATCAAGGAAAGTTTAATGGAACCCAAAATAGATCTCATTAAAAATTATCTTTTTAATTTTGTGCAATCTTGGAAGGTTATTTTCGCATATTTTCGGAAGCCTTTATTATTTTGGTCTTCAATTCCTCTTTAAACAGTATAATTTTATTCATAAGATCTCCATCTGAGGATCCAAGGATCTGAGCCGCAAGAATGCCAGCATTTTTTGCCCCATCTAAAGCCACTGTGGCAACTGGAACTCCAGCAGGCATTTGAAGAATGGACAGCACAGAATCCCATCCGTCTATCGAATTTCTTGATTTTACAGGAACACCAATTACAGGTAGAGGACTCATTGAAGCTACCATTCCGGGTAAATGAGCTGCGCCTCCAGCGCCGGCAATGATCACTTTGACCCCTCTTTTGTGTGCCTGAGTAGCATAGGTAAATAATTTTTCTGGAGTGCGATGGGCAGAAACGATATCCACTTCGGTATCTACGCCAAAACTTTTGAGTACATCAATAGCTTCCTGCATTATTGATAGATCTGAATCACTACCCATGATTATCCCAACCTTGGCCATATTTTATAATTTAAAATAAATCTTATTGAATTCGAGTAATAAATATTGTATTTTTAATCGCTAAAGATAAGCTAAAAAAGTGTTTTCCTAACAATGCAGATTCCATTATTTAATACGGTTCTATCCTGGATTTTAAAAAAACGTAAATATCAGGTCGATATGTTTTTACACCATCCTATTGAGGTACAGAATGAGATATTGTACGAATTGTTGTCGGAAGCCAAAGACAGCCATATTGGCCTGAAATACAACTTTAAAAACATCAGGAGTTATAAGTCATTTGCCAAAAATGTACCCATTCAACAGTACGAAAGTATAGAACCCTTGATTGAGAGAAATCGAATGGGAGAACAAAATGTTTTTTGGTCTTCGAAAATACAATGGTTTGCAAAGTCCAGTGGTACCACCAACGCAAAGAGTAAATTTATTCCGGTTAGTGACGAGGCATTAAATGATTGCCACATAAAGGCAGGAAAAGATATGTTATGTCTGTTTATCAATAATAATGAGGATACCGAAATTTTTAAAGGAAAGGGATTAAGGCTGGGGGGGAGCTCCGCGGTTTATGAAGATAATGACACTTATTTTGGGGATCTTTCTGCAATTATCATTGAAAACATGCCTTTTTGGGCTGATTTCAGCAGTGCGCCGAGTCAAAAAACTGCTTTAATGAGTGAATGGGAAACTAAAATGGAAGCCATTATCAATGAAACAATTAAGGAAGATATTACAAGCCTGGTAGGTGTTCCTTCCTGGATGTTGGTATTGCTAAACAGAGTTTTAGAGGTCACTGGAAAGAATAATATTTTGGAAGTATGGCCCAATTTGGAGGTGTATTTCCACGGTGGTGTAAATTTTAAACCTTATAGAGAACAGTATGAAAGATTGATCCCGAAAAAGGATTTTCGGTATTATGAAACTTACAATGCGTCTGAAGGGTTTTTCGCTATTCAGGACCAAAATGACTCTGATGAATTATTGCTAATGCTTGATTATGGTATTTATTATGAGTTTATTCCGATGAACAAATTTAAAGGCGAAAACTCAGTTGCCATTCCTTTAAAAGAAGTGGAGTTAGGTAAAAGTTATGCCCTGGTCATCACGACAAATTCCGGTTTGTGGAGGTATTTGATTGGAGATACCATAAAATTCACCAATCTTCAACCTCATAGAATTAAAATTACGGGTAGAACAAAGCATTTTATTAATGTTTTTGGGGAAGAACTCGTTATCGAAAACACTGAAGATGCCCTTGAAACAGCGTGTAGGAAAACAAATGCAAGTATAACAGATTATACAGTGGCCCCCATTTTTATGAATGAAGAACACAGTGGTGGTCATGAATGGCTGATTGAATTTAAGAAGGACCCTGAGTGTATGGAGGATTTCACCATGTATCTTGATGAAGCACTCAAAAGCATTAACTCAGATTACGAAGCCAAAAGGTATATGAATATGACTATAAACATGCCAAGGGTTCATAAGGCAGAAAAAGGCCTTTTTTACAATTGGTTAAAAACTAAAAATAAGTTGGGCGGACAGCATAAGGTTCCCAGACTGAGTAATCAAAGAGTGTATTTAGAAGAACTTTTGGTTATGTATCAAAGTTAGATCGGCAGATCTAGGATAATATCTTTGGTGACCCAGGCTTCGCAAAGGACTTGAAATTCGGAATTTGCATCTCCAGCTTCTTTAAAAGCCTTATAATCTATCCAAACAAACCCATCATTTCCCCATCCTTTTCCCCATGAGTTAACTACTTTAAATGCGTTCATATTGTCGTCATAGCCAACAACAAGCATGGCATGCCCACCACTTGCTTCTTTAAATTTTCTATATATATAGATCCCATTTTCGTCTCTGGCTCCAAAATAACTTCGGTCAATGGATATTGCGATCACCACCGGTTGGTTATTTAATAAAAAAGCTTTGGTTTGTTCATAAACCTTATCCTGATCTAAATAAGCATAGGATTCGATTTTATTAGGAGCCGCTAAGGTTTTTTGAAGGTCTGAGGGCTGGGTGTCACAATCATTTTGATTATAAGGCATTACTCTAAGGTTCGGAATTCCTGCAGAAGTGATTGTGTCTAAAGCTCTTTGAATAACAGACCCATTGTCGCAATCCGAAACTTTGATTTGATTATAAATAAAAGAAGGACTCATTTCATTTATTGGTGCTAATCCGCTGATTACAAAATCTTCATAATTTTCGTGAAAACTTTTTAAGTAATAACCAGTTGCCCAGCCAACACAGGAGCCTTGTGCTCCTTGAGATCCAACTTTAGGTAAGAAATCTGATAGATCAAAGGAAGGAGGGAAGTCTATTTCAGTATCGATCACTGCTAATAATTCATCGTCCGGTAGATCAGTAAAACCATAGCAGTAACCTCCTTCTCCTACACCAAAAGCATGTATGTCAGTATTTTCAACATTCTCAATGACGGGATCCCCTTCTTCATCTTCGGTATATATTTGTCTTGACTGTGATTCAAAATCAAAGTTGCTGTCACAAGCTGAGAAGGTGATAAGAAGTATAAGCACTAATATTTTTTTCATCTGAAACTGATCTGATTATGTTTTCAGATAATCTCAAAAATTGAGCCATTTATTTTAAAAAACTATTTCTCCCTATCAATGACGTAATTGACCATGGTTTGCAAAGATTCTTTATATGGTGAGTCTGGGTAGGTTTCCAGAATGTTTAAAGCGGCCTGTTGGTAATCTGTCATCTTGTTGAAAGTATATTCTATACCACCGTTCTGCTTGACGAATTCGATGACCATTTTTACTCTTACTTTATCCTTATTGTGGTTCTTTACCGAATTAATCAACCAGCTTCGTTCTTTTTTAGAGCAATTATTCAGGGTATAAATCAAAGGCAGGGTCATTTTCTGTTCTTTAATATCAATACCGGTTGGTTTACCGATTTTGGCATCGGAATAATCAAAAAGGTCATCTTTGATTTGAAAGGCTATACCTATCAATTCCCCGAATTTTCTCATTTTTTCTACTTCTGTTTTATCAGCATCTACAGAAGTAGCACCTATTGCAGTGCATGCAGCAATAAGGGTAGCCGTTTTTTTTCTGATGATTTCAAAATAGACTTCTTCGGTAATGTCCAGTTTTCTCGCTTTTTCAATCTGAAGCAATTCGCCTTCACTCATTTCTCTTACGGCAATTGAGATAAGCTTGAGGATGTCAAAATCATCATTGTCAATAGACAACAAAAGCCCTTTAGAGAGCAGATAATCTCCAACCAGTACGGCAATTTTATTCTTCCATAAGGCATTTAATGAGAAAAACCCCCTTCTTCTATTACTGTCATCAACTACATCATCATGAACCAATGTGGCGGTATGTATTAATTCGATGACCGAAGCCCCGCGATAGGTACGCTCTTTGAATTGGCCATTTGAGACCATTTTGGCTACGAGAAAAACAAACATAGGTCTCATTTGTTTCCCTTTGCGTCTAACGATATAGTGTGTTATTCTATTGAGCAGAGAAACATTGGAAATCATGGATGCTTTGAATTTAGTTTCAAAGAATTCCATTTCCTGATGAATGGGCAGTTTTATTTGTTCGACAGTTTTCACGGGAAGAGCAATTTACAATAAATAAATTATTTTTTTTGCTCAATTTTGGCCCATGAATCTCTCAATGCCACGGTTCGGTTAAACACCAATCGCTCAGCTGTAGAATCTTCATCTACATTAAAATAACCAAGTCTTTGAAATTGGACATTATCCCCTTTTTGAGCGGTAGCCAAACTTGGTTCGACAAAGGCTTCACTAATAACTTCTAAAGAATTTGGGTTGATAAATTCTTTAAAATCTACACCTTTATGAGAATCCGGAGCTTTATCTGTAAAAAGCCTGTCGTATAATCTTACCTCACATTTTATGGCATGTGCTGCTGATACCCAATGGATTGTTCCTTTTACCTTTCTTTGACTTGCTTCTGACCCACTTCCGCTTTTAGAATCTACATCATAGGTACAGTGAATTACGGTTACTTCACCATTTTCATCTTTTTCTACCGAATTGGCTTTAATGATATAGGCATTTTTTAATCTAACCTCACGACCTAGTTTCAGCCTAAAGAACTTTTTATTTGCTACCTCTCTGAAATCTTCTTTTTCAATATAAAGTTCTCTTGAAAAGGGTAGCGTTCTGAATCCTGCTTCTTCATCTTCAGGATTATTTTCTGCGGTTAGCAATTCTTCTTTTCCTTCAGGATAATTTGAGATGATCAATTTAACAGGATTGAGTACGCCCATTACCCTAGGAGCTGTTTTGTTCAATTCATGTCGAATATGGAATTCGAGTAAAGCCAAATCTGTAACATTATCTCTTTTGGCAATACCTGCTGACTCACTAAAGTCGCGGATAGATTTGGGTGTATATCCTCTTCTTCTAAGCCCCGAAATAGTAGGCATTCTGGGGTCATTCCAACCACTTACCAAGCCTTCCTCCACCAATTGAAGCAGTTTTCTTTTGCTCATTACCGTATAACTCAAATTGCGTCTGGCAAATTCTCTTTGCTTTGGTCTCAGGTCTTTTTTGTCATAGACCTGGTCTAAAAACCAGTCATACAATTCTCTGTGGTTTTTGAATTCCAGGGTACATAATGAGTGAGAAATATTTTCTAGATAATCAGATTCTCCATGAGTCCAGTCATACATAGGATATATCTTCCAATTTTCTCCGGTTCGGTGATGAGCCTTTTTAAGAATGCGGTACATTACCGGATCCCTCATCAGCATATTTGGCGAAGACATATCGATCTTGGCCCTAAGTACGTGAGTCCCTTCATCAAAATCACCATTCTTCATTTTTTCAAATAAAGCCAAGTTCTCCTCTGAGCTCCGATCTCTGAACGGGCTATTTGATCCGGGTTCTGTTGGGCTGCCTTTTTGATCAGCTATTTGACTCGAAGTTTGATCATCTACATAAGCTTTGCCATTTTTGATCAACAGTACCGACCAGTCATAAAGCTCTTGAAAATAATCGGAAGAATAAAGTTCCTTGTCCCATTCAAAGCCCAGCCATTGTATATCAGCCTTTATTGAATCTACATATTCTTGTTCCTCTTTAACTGGGTTTGTATCATCAAAACGAAGATTGACGGGAGCATCGTAAGTGATACCTAATCCAAAATTCAGACAGATTGATGCTGCATGCCCTATGTGGAGGTAACCGTTTGGTTCAGGCGGAAATCTGAATCTTAATTTTGACTTGTCCAAACCTCTTGAAAGGTCTTCTTCAATGATCTGTTCTAAGAAATTTAGTGATTTTTTAGTTTCTGACATGTGTACAAATAAGTGGAAAGCAAAATTAAGCAAAAAAGCCTAGTAAAAAAGTGAAATGAAAGAAACTTGATTCTTCCTAAAAGGCTTTGTAATTGATGCTTTGTGCTTGCTAAAAGCCGAGAATAAGTTTGGCTATAAAAAAGAAAATAAATATCCCAAAAATATCATTGCTAGTTGTAATAAAGGGACCTGTTGCAACTGCCGGATCGATACCCCTTTTATCTAAGATTAGGGGAACAAAAGTTCCTATTAGGGAAGCCATGATAATGACGATTACAAGAGATATTGAAATTGTAACAAGCATGTTAACTTGATAACCCAGAAAGCTTCCAAAAAGAAAAATCAATCCGGCCAATATAATACCATTTACCATACTAAGCGCTATTTCTTTGACTAGTCTGTTGAACTGGCTGCCTTTTATATTGTCAGATGCTAAACCTTGAACGATAATCGCTGACGATTGAACACCAACATTTCCTGCCATCGCAGCAATCAGAGGTGTAAAATAGAAAAGCTCCGGATAGAGGTTAAGCGCCTCCTCAAATCCACCCATGATTGAAGCCGCTGCCATTCCTCCAAAAAGACCCAGGATCAACCAGGGTAATCTCGCTTTGGTCTTGTCAAAAATACTATCATCGGCATCAATGTCTTCTGTAATACCAGCAGCCATCTGATAATCTTTTTCGGCTTCCTCAATGACCAGATCAAGAATGTCGTCAATGGTTATACGGCCCAAAAGGGTGAGATCGTTATCCACAACCGGAATAGCTTCCAGGTCATATTTTTGCATTAGCCGAACAACGTCCTCTGCTTTATCATTCACATTGACCGAATCAACTTTGTCAATGTATATATCAGAAATTTTTAATTTAGGTGAGGCTATTAAAAGGTCTTTTAAGGATAATCTACCTATGAGGTGGTCATTTTTGTCCACGACGTAAATAGAATGAACACGGGTAACTTCCTGAGCCTGTGATCTCATATTGCGAACGCAGGTAGGAATCAACCATGTTTCCTTGACCTTTACAAGTTCTTTCGCCATCAAGCTACCGGCTGTGCCTTCTTCATATTGCAACAGATCAACAATATCTTTGGCGTGATCGTCATCTTCAATTTCAGAAATTACTCGCGTGGCTCTTTCTTCGGATAATTCAGAAAGGATATCAGCTGCATCATCAGTATCCATTTCATCTATTTCATCCGCTATTTCCTCAGCTGAGAGATTTTGTAGAATTTTTTCCCGGTCGTCTTCATCAATTTCCAACAGTGCTTCAGCACTAAGCTCAGGGTCCAGTAATTTAAACAAATACGTGGCCTCGTTCAAGCCAAGTTCATCCATGATCTCAGCAATATCAGCAGGGTGTTCTTCAGATAACAAAGACATTAAAGTCTTATCATCTTTTATTTCGATGAGAGACTCTATTTTTTCTAAAAATTCTTTATTGATCTCTTGTGCCATCTTCGGCCAGGCTTTTTGTTAATTCTATAAATTGCTGAACCGACAGTTGTTCAGGTCGCAGAGCAAATATAACATCTTCCTTCAATTTATCGCTGATATCAAATGATTTTAAACTGTTCCTAAGGGTTTTCCTTCTTTGATTAAAAGCAGTTTTTACTACCCTAAAGAAAAAAGCAGTATCTACCGGAAGGGTGTAATTTTTTTTGCGTGTCAATTTGAGTACCCCAGAATCCACTTTAGGTGGGGGATTGAAAACCGAAGGATCTACTGTAAACAAATATTCGGCATCGTAAAACGCCTGGGTCAGAACCGAAAGGATACCATACGTTTTGTTACCTGGTTTACCGCATATTCGTTGAGCCACTTCTTTTTGGAACATTCCGCTAAATTCAGGGATTTTTTCTCTGTTTTCAATGGCCTTAAAAACGATCTGTGAAGATATATTATACGGAAAGTTTCCTATGATGGCCAGGGGTTGATCTTTAAAATAAATACTGAGATCCATTTTTAAAAAATCTTTTTCGATGATCCTTTCCGAAAGGTGTAAATAATGTGTTTTTAAATAGGCGATGGATTCTCTGTCAATTTCAACCACCCAAATTGTTTTATCCTTTTTGAGCAAGTATTTAGTTAACATTCCCATTCCAGGCCCAATCTCCAGGATATGCTGGTATCCTTCTAAGGAAAGAGAATCAGCAATTTTATTCGCAATAGTTTCATCTTTAAGAAAATGTTGCCCGAGAAATTTTTTAGCTCTAACAGTCATATATTTAAAAGGAATTTGGCGGGTTTTTATTTGAAAAATTCTTTTACAATTTTCATTTCAGTTCTGAAAACTCCAAATTTATCACCAAATTTCTTAGCTACAGCATCTCTTAATCTTTGAGCATCCTCTTGGTAATATTTTAAAAGCAATTCACTGGAATCACAAGTGTATTGTATGGAATAGGTAACACCACCTAAGTCTTCTTTTACAAGTACTTCACTCATTAGGGCCTTAGTAAATTTTCCGGTTGCTAAAACTTCCGGGACATGAGTTTCCTGCATCCAATTGACCCAGTCTTTATGAATATTTTCGTCTACATTGACGGTAACATTGTAAATAATCATTATACGTTTATTAGATTTTAAAGGTAAGTTTAATATGGCAATTATTAATACCTAAGTGTTAGATTCGAAATGATTTTAAAAGGAATGGTTTATAGATCATCTCCTCTAAGTTGTCTAAATGCTTTAC
>JAUXCI010000170.1 GCA_030618945.1 Flavobacteriaceae bacterium | reverse complement strand
TAGGATACGATTGAATTTATATAAGTACTGTCATTCGTTTTTTTCTTTATTTCCTTATTCGAAAAACTTAACTTTAAAGGAAGCGTTTCTTGACTTCTAAAAAGTTTTGTTGCCGGTTTAGGTTCTGATGATTGGTTCTTCTCCTGAGCGTAAGAACTATTGCTTATAAGACAAAATGAAAACAAAAAAATACAGGCGATTTGGTATTTCATGATAGTAAAATTGGATTTCACTTAAAATTAGTAAAATTAGCCGAGTTTTCTATTACCAAAATGCATTTATTTGTCGCTTAATCACATACTTGTGTCCAATTGGCCGCCCAATTGGAAAGATCTTTTTGAACTAAAAAATACTAATCAAGCTAAAGTTTTTTCCCTTTTTCGTAAGTAACCTGCTCTTCTAAATCGCCATTCTCCATATAACGTTCGAATGTCCCATCTCGTTGGCCATTTTTAAAATAGCCAATCACTTTGACCTGACCATTTTCATAATACTCTTCATAGGGTCCTTCTTTTATGTCTTGTTTCCAGGTAACTCTTAAGCTCACTTGTCCGTTTTCATAATACTCATCTATTGATCCATCAAGTTTGTTATTGTCGTAATTACCCTTTCTCCAAAGTTTACCATTTTCGTAAAAAGCCTCGAAATACCCGTCTTTTTTGCTTTGGGCGTATTGCGATTTTATTTTCAATTGGCCATTGTTATAATATTTTTCATATGGCCCGTCTTGAAAACCTTCCTTCCAGTAAATGTTTTCATCAACTTTCCCGTCCGAATAATGACTGCTACTTGGGCCGTTTAAAATTCCTTCGACTAATGTCCATTCATTTTTAACTTTGCCATTGGTGTAATTTTCATAAGCAACTCCCGTGAATTTAGCTCCGTCAAAGTAGTAAACTTCCTTCAACATCTTAAGTTTGGCTTTGTCTACACGATTATCTCCTTGACAACTTCCAAAAGATAAAAGGAGTCCAAGGCCCAATACAAATAATATATTTTTCATGATTTGAGTGTTTTTCAATACGTAATTTGGTGTTTTCCAGGCCAAATTTAAATAAAAGTACTTTATAAGGGAATAAATTTTCAAGCAAACAATCAATTTAAAGCAATTCTAAACTAATAATAGCATTGTATACATCTGTTTAGGATGTCTCTATTTAGATTTCTTATGGTCAAGACCATGTTTCATGCAGAAATCTAATAAAATTCTTGTGCATGATTTGCTCAATATCCGTTTGCTTAAACCCTTTGTCTTTGAGCTTTTCGGGAAGTGATTGAAGATCAGCTATGGTATCGAGGTCAGAAGGAGATTGTTCCTTTCCAAAAGCTCCATCTAAATCTGTGCCAATTCCCACGTGTTTACTATTACCTGCAAGTTGACAGATATGATCTATGTTATCAACCATTTGATCTAAGGTAACACCCATGCTTTTAGGCGTTGAGATACCCCTCTGCCAATTAGGGACCATCATCCATGCATCCAGGGCTATGCCTATCACTGCCTTTCTTTCTATCAATTCAGTTATTTGTTCATCTGCGAATTGCCTGTTGTGATTAACAAACTTCCGGCAATTATTATGACTTGCCCAAACGGGCCCCTTATAAACTTTCATGGTCTCCCAAAAACTTTGGTCGCAAAGATGCGTGGCGTCCAAAATAAGATTCAACTCTTCAATTTTTTTCAACAATTCTTTTCCTTTGTACCCGATTCCGCCCACAGAATCCGTTCCATGTGCGTAGGTTCCCGGTCCGTAATGTGCCGGTCCAATGGCTCTTAAACCCTGTTCATAGGATTTTTCTAAATGGTTTATAGATACTATGGAGTCCGCTCCTTCCAAACTGAGAATATAACCTATTGGGCTATCCGGTAGCGGGTTTTCCCATAGTTCTAAATGATTTTTAAGGTCAGCGAGCGTAGTGATGGACGTCATTTGCCCAAGACTTTCCATTTCCTTATACCAGGCTAATTGGCCTTGAGTTTGTGCCCAGGCCTGTTGCGGAGAGTTCCACCCGGGCAAGGAACTTTCTTTTTTGACATACCTCGCAATTTGAGTGGCAACACATAATCCTATATTTCCCTTTCTCATGGCGTCCAGAGAAACTGTGTTTTTAGCCCTGTCAGGCTTGTCAGTCATTCCTAATTCACTTTTTCTGATGTCCTCAACGGTCCATGTTAAATCACGATTCCATTCCATCGCATTCATTGAGAGGTCTAAGTGTGCATCGAAGATGAGCATAGCTATTTATTTAGATTATTTTATTCTGATATATTTTTCAAGGATAAATCTGTCAAGATTTGCACTTTCAATTTTTTCGTGTCCTTGTTGTATCAACGAATCTCCTTTGATTTCCAATTTAAATGGGAAAATGTGTTTTCGATATTCAACTGCTGGGATAAAATCAAGGGTTTCAACATAATCCTCACCGTCATATTTATACGTCCCGGCTCCAGCTACAAAATTTTCACTTGTACCTTGTTCTTGATTGAAGAATGCAAAATGTGTTTCGTTTATGATCTTGATAAAATCTGTTTTGCTAAGGTCTTTTACCTGCAAAGAATCGTTCTCTTTAATGTCAGCGTATACAAGTTTCCAGGTTCCTTCAATTGGACTTTGTCCCGTTTCTGTAGTTTCAATATTCGGCGTTTTATTTTCCGAACAAGAAATTAATAATAAAAATATAAATAATTGATATACTGATGATTTCATAATAATAGGATAAGTTTTAATTTAATTCTTGATCTCTGGCTGCTATAGCCCATGAGCCCTTTATTTTATGATTTTCCACGATGCGTACCTTAGGGTATTTTGCAACTGTAGGGCAGATGTGAATGGGTATGGCATAGAAGGCATCGCCTATATTGTATTGCTGTGAATTCTTACATTTTATCACTAGGTGTTCTTCGCTTTGGGATACCTGTTTGAATTGCTGATCTCCCAAAAACCGAACTCTTGGTAATGTCATTTCTGAAGCGACCGATTTATGACCCAGGTCAAAACAGAGTAAATTGTCACCTGGCTTACTCACAATTCTGGTAAACAATGCTGCAGCCGGAATAAAATTCATATCAGTATAATTGGACCCATAGCCTTCGTCCCAGAGTAGGCTTGTTCCAGGGCTTAATTCTACATTTTCCCGTTTCTCGTGAATAGGATAGGTTGGGGTGCCACCTGCTATCGTTTTAGGTACAAAATATCCAGTAAGTTCCAGCTCCTTAATCATTTCCTGAACAGCAGCAAAGTCATTATCACATTCCGCTTGTCTTTTTAATGGGTCCGAGGTATGGATGTGCCCGTCATAGACGTGAAGGCCCCTTAAAATGATTTCAGGGTCATCTGCCATTGTTTTGTATAAGTTTTGAGCCTGCATTCCCGGACTTATCCCGGTTCTGTTCATGCCGTTGTTGATGTCAAGCCATAATTGAAGTTTTATTTTTCGCTTGCCAAAAGCAGCCTTGAAGGCTTGCAAAGAATATTCATTGTCAACAAGAGTTGAAAAGATGGTATTGGGGTATTTTTCAATTAGCTTTAAAAACCTTTCAATGTCTAATGATACCGGTTGCATGGCGAGTAGCACATCATTGGCCTTGCACATGGCCAGTAGTTCGGCCTCTGCAATGGTGGCGCATTTGAATTTATGGATGCCCATTTTCATCTGAATCTCGATGATTTCGGCCATTTTATGCGTTTTGATATGAGGTCTTAAACGTTTAGGATTCTTAGTCATTTTGATCATGACCTCCGCGTTTTTTGTTACCCTGTCGGGATATACCAGCAATGATGGGGAGATCAAGGTATCCTCATCTTGTAATTCATACCAGTTCAATGTATCAGTCATTGCGAATTTTAATAAAGTTCAAACATAGCCTCAACCTCAACTGGAATTCCGTCGGGCAGCATCATGCCTACGGCGCTTCTCACTCCGATTCCGTATTCTCTCCCGAAAACATCAGCCATAAGCTCACTAAAACCGTTCATTACTAAGGGTTGTTTTTGAAAGTCAGGCGTACAGTTTACCATACCAAATACTTTTACAATTCTTTTGACCTTATCAATGTCTCCAAAATGTGTCAATATGGTTGATAACATCGTAAGACCCACCTGTCTGGCGGCCAGTTTGGCGGCCTCTAAATCCAAGTTATCACCTGCTCGACCTTGCATTAGGCTGCCATCAAAGTTAACCGGGGCTTGCCCTGAAACATAAAGGAACTTGTCAATGACCAAGATGGGTCGGTAAACTCCTGCAGGCTTAGGGGCCGGAGGGAATTGTAAATTCATTTCCGCAATTCTTTCTGATACTAGTTTTTCCATCTTTTAACTATTTATACGAATAGGTTTAATATTAATACACCGATAATGCCAATAACACCTACCATGGTCTCCATAACGGTCCAGGTAGACAAGGTTTCTTTAACCGAAAGATTAAAATATTCCTTGAACAACCAAAAGCCTCCATCGTTAACGTGCGACAGCATTAAGCTTCCAGATCCAATGGCAAGTACCATAAGTTCAGGTTTGACTCCTGTTCCTGACACAAGCGGTAAAACGATTCCGGCAGCAGTTAGGCCAGCAACCGTAGCTGATCCGATGCAAACTCTTATGATGGTTGCGATAATCCAGGCAAGCAAGAGTGGCGAAATGCTTGAATCTCTTAATAGTTCGCCAATATAATCACTAACGCCGCTATCGACCAGGATTTGTTTTAAGGCACCGGCCCCCGCGATGATCAATAGCACCATGGTGATACTTGCAATAGAGCTTGAAACCGAGCTCATTACCTCTGTCATTTTCTTTCCTCGAGCCAGGCCCAGGGTGTAAATAGCTACCAAAACTGAAATAAGCATGGCCATTGCCGGATTACCAATAAAGACAAGCAAATTTCTAAAAGGGAAATCAAGAGGGAGAATATAATCAAGCAAGGTAGAGAAACCAATCAAAATAACAGGTAGTAGCGCAGTAATAACGCTGATGCCCATTTTTGGCATTTCCTCCTCTTTTAATAGCACCGGGTTGTAGAATTCTGGTAGGGGAGTTGCTTTTATGTTTTTAATCGTCCTTGAAAACAAAGGTCCCGCGATGACTATGGCAGGTATGGCTACTATTGTTCCATACATCAAGGTTTTACCAATACTTGCGTTAAACATCCCCGCAATGGCTGTAGGAGCCGGGTGAGGAGGTAGAAAGCCGTGGGTTACTGAAAGTGAAGCCAACATTGGAAGTCCAACATAAATAAGAGGTAAGTTGGTGGCTGCGGCTACCGTAAAGACCAAGGGGATTAGAATTACAAAGCCAACGGTATAAAACATAGGTATTCCAACAATAAAACCAGCGATAACAACCGCCCATTGAATATATTTAACGCCAAAACTATCAACAAGTTTAGAGGTAATACGCTGGGCTGCGCCGCTATCGGCTACAAGTTTACCTAACATAGCTCCAAGGCCAAGAATAAGGACCAAAAAGCCCAAAGTGCTGCCGATACCTTTTTGTATCGAAGGGATTATGGTTTCCAAAGGCATGCCTTGAAAGATTCCTACTAGCAAACAAACGATGATAAAGGAAATAAAGGCATTCAGTTTGAATACCGCAATAAGTAGGAAAAGTAAAATGATTCCCAGAATAACTATAAGTAGTGGCATAAGAATGTTTTTAGGTTTGCATCTTGCTCAGCTAAAGTAAAAATTAAATTCAACTATTAACCTGTATGTTGACAGAAGGTGACATGCAAGCGACTAATAGCATTATTTTGACTAATAAAATGATTTGTGGATTGAGTGAAAATGGGTAATACT
>JAUXCI010000140.1 GCA_030618945.1 Flavobacteriaceae bacterium | reverse complement strand
ATTAATAGAAGTTTGTAAAGTTGAAAGTTCAACATTCACGCAATCACGCATTCAAGTATTTCCAATTGTAGCATTTCAGCATTGTAGCATTTCAGCATTACATCATTTCATCATTAAACTGTAAGGCTGTGAAATTCGCCAGTACGGAGTTTTTTAGATAATAATCTTCGGGGTAATAGATAAATAAAAGCGATCCGTTTTTGATCTTGTGAACCACCTTGTCATAATCTTTTTGTGGAAGTGAAGGACATCCCAAACTTCTCCCTAAACGACCATTATTTTTAATAAAATTCTCACTTACATAGGCTGCTGCGTGAATTACTATGGCTCTTTTTCGCGCATTATTATTACAGTACTCCAGACCATCCAGACGCAAAGAAAGTCCGTGTTTACCATTATAGGTCTCCGCTGTTCTGTAAAATCCGATGCTGCTTTTATAAGACCCTACCTTGTTGGAAAAGTATTTAGCATATTCACCTCCTGAATTTTTACCGTGGGCTACAATGCTTTTATGAATAATTTTTTTGTTTTTCAGGTCGATCAAAAAGAAGCGGTTTTTATTGGCCGATAAACTCATGTCAATTACAGTAAGGTAAGCATCTTCTTCTATTTGTCCTTCCGACTGTAATTTTACATATCCCTTGAGCGCTGTAGTAAACGCCTCATAATTAAGGTCATTATCATCAATTGTCTTATATAATTCTTCGGCATAAGCAACAAAATCATCAACGGGTACTTTCTTAAAAAAAGTGTGGGATTCCCTTGCTGAAACATTACTTATACCAAGCATAAGAAGGCAAAGTATATAAATTCCTTTTTTGATCATATTAGTATTGGATAAAAGGCAGCGGTTGATTTGATTCGATGAAGGCATGTGTCAGGCTTCATTAAATCAAGGGCAAAGGTAATAATTTTTAAATACGGTTGTATTTTTTGAGAAATATTTAACAAAACCCTGATTTTAAAATTTGAAAATTGATTGTGATGCTAAGAACTATGTTGCTACAAAACCCTGTTTCAAGTCAATCACCCAATCACGCATTCCCAATTGTAGCATTGAAGCATTGTAGCATTTCATTATATCATTGAACTAGGAATACAAACTCTTGAACTTTACAGGATCAAATTCCTGAAATACTTTGTAAACACCTTCAAAGATATCATTGACAGAAGGTTTTGAAAAATAGTCTCCATCGGTACCATAGGCTGGTCTATGGGCCTTGGCAGTTATTGTTACGGGTTTACTGTCCAAATGATAATAGGCTCCTTGTGTATTAACGATTTCATCAAGTAAATAGGCAGATGCTCCTCCCGGAATATCTTCGTCAATAATAACAAGGCGGTTGGTTTTTTGCACGCTCAATAAAACATCATGATTAAGATCAAAGGGTAATAAACATTGTGCATCGATGATTTCTACGTCTATACCTACCTGTGAGAGGTCTTTAGATGCCTCTTCAACTATTTTTAAGGTTGATCCATAGGAAACCAAAGTAATATCAGTCCCTTCTTTTATGGTTTCAACTAGGCCTATTGGCGTGGTGAACTCACCTAAATTATTAGGAACCTGTTCTTTTAATCTATAGCCATTTAGGTTTTCTATGACAATGGCTGGTTCGTTGGATTGCATTAAGGTATTATAAAACCCGGCAGCTTTGGTCATATTTCTTGGTACAAGAATATAAAGACCTCTAAAAAGATTTATCAAACTACCCATTTGAGAGCCGGAATGCCAAATGCCTTCCAGCCTGTGACCACGTGTCCTGATGATCAAAGGAGCCATTTGTTTACCAAAACTTCGGTACCTTAAGGTAGCCAGGTCATCAGTAAGTACTTGGGTTGCATAAAATATGTAATCCAGATACTGAATTTCAGCAATTGGTCTTAAGCCTCTCATTGCCATTCCAATTCCCTGACCAATGATAGTAGCCTCTCTTATTCCTGTATCGTATACACGTTGTTCACCATGTTTTTCCTGTAAACCTTCCAAGCCTTGGTTTACGTCACCTATTTTCCCTGAATCTTCTCCAAAAATGAGAATCTCCTTATGCTTGGACAAAAGGGTGTCAAAATTATCGCGAATTATAATCCTCGCATCAACGTCTTCAACATCGTCGTCGTATTGCGCTTCAACTTCTGGAATATTGGTAGCATTATCTTCGTGCTCACTGTATAGATGCGCACTGTATTTAGGCTGTTGAATTTCTATATATTCATTTATCCAGTTCTGAAGTTTTTCTTTTTCTTTAAAATCTTCTTCCCTAAGGTAAATCAGGCTTTTTCTACCAATGGTTAAAATATTTTTTCTGATCGGTTCATCTATCTCGGCTAATTCCCTTTTTAACCTATTGATAAAAATTTCATTTTCGCTCTTAAGGGCAGCTTTTTCAAGTAGCTTCAACAATTGACTTCTTTCCTGAATCATGGGTTGCATATAATCGTTCCAGGCTTCCCTTTTTGCTTTTGCTACAGTTTGTTTGGCTTCTTTCTCAATGGCCAGTAGTTCTTTCTCACTATTTACAAATTTCAGTACCTCACCATCCTGATCCTCCAACTCAAAATTAAGCAGCCATTCTCTCATTTTCTTCAGGCAATCAAATTCTTTTTCCCAGCTAAGCCTCTCCTTACTTTTATACCTTTCATGGGATCCCGAAGTAGAATGTCCCAAGGGCTGGGTGAGCTCTTTTACATGAATGATTACCGGCACATGCTCTTGCCGTGCTATCCTAGCGGCTTTGGTATATACGTCAACCAATTGTGTATAATTCCATCCGTCAACCACAAATATCTCATAGCCAGGGCCTTTGCCTTCTCTTTGGAAGCCTTTTAGAATCTCTGAAATATTCTCCTTGGTGGTTTGATGTTTTGCGTGAACAGATATGCCATAGGCGTCATCCCAAATACTGATAACCATAGGCACTTTAAGAACCCCTGCGGCATTAATGGTTTCAAAGAACAGGCCCTCAGAAGTGCTTGCATTGCCAATAGTTCCCCAGGCAATTTCATTGCCTTCATTTGAGAATTTATGCTCAGGATCAAGATCCTTAATGTTTTTATATTTTTTTGAAGCTTCTGCGAGTCCTAATAATCTGGGCATTTGCCCAGCTGTAGGTGAAATATCAGCGCTTACATTGTACTGTTGTGCGAGGTTTTTCCACGTGCCATCATCATGAAGTGAATGGGTTGCAAAATGTCCATTCATTTGCCTGCCTGCCGAATAAGAATCTGCTTCAATATCAGCATGCGCATATAAGCTTGAAAAAAAATGACGAGGTGAATATTTACCAATGGCCATCATAAAAGTTTGATCTCTGTAATATCCTGATCTCCAGTCACCTTTTTGAAAAACTTTGGCCATAGCCAGTTGTGGAACTTCTTTTCCTGACCCAAAAATACCGAATTTAGCCTTGCCCGTAAGTACCTCACGGCGGCCTGAAAAGCTACACTCCCTACTTAAAACAGCCGTCTTATAATCTTGAATAACTTCGTTCTTGAATTCTTGGAAGGAGAGTTTAATCGAGATGTCAGAGGTGTCTTTGATCATATTTATTTATGGATTTTGGGAGTTTCACAAATGTACAAAAAATATAGGCAATTTATAAAACCTTTAAATAACTGATAACGAGTTTGAAATTAAATTCTTCTAAATTGGTTTAATAAAAACCCCTTTTAAAATAATTGTAAAAACGCTCAAAATCCAAGGTTATAACAAACCGAATCCTGCTGGAATAATCTGAAAATCCCGGCTCGAAACCCAAACTGGATTGAACTGGAAAGTACAGTTCAAGTAAATCTGGAATGAAATTAAGCCTCACGCCACTGTCATATTTAAATCGGGCACTTTCCCCTTTATTTTTTAAATATCCCACATCGGCATATAGTTCGACCCAGCGCCATATACCGATACCAAAATTAGAAGTTAGTATCCATTCATTAGCAAACTGGTCCTCAAAAATACTCTTAAAACCACCCTCTGCCAGGATGACTTGCTGGCTCAAAAAGCCCGAACTTTCTGATCTTGCCAGGTAATTCAGGTCAAACAAATAGTCGGTTGGCCTGTCTATAGCATAGCTAAAGAAATCAGTTTCGGTTTCATTGTAAAGAAAAGAACCAAAGAAAAGTCTGACATCAATATGCCTTTTGATATTCAGCAGCTTGCGATACCTGATGTCCAGGGAAACTTTGCTAAAATCATTTTTATATTGAAAATCAGCGAAGTACCTAAAATTATTTATGATCTCAGGTTTTGAATAGCTATAGCGAAGGTTGAAAATGTTATATTTATAAGACTCCGGATTCGTCGTAGGGTCAGGTAAGTCCTTGTCAACAACAACATAACGGGCATAGAGGTTTTTTCCTCCCACATCTCTCAAACTTTTTCTCTTAAAACTAACTGACACATAAGGTGTAAACTTAGTAACCCCGAGGTCTTCGTCATAGTGGGAGCTTGCAGCTGACAAGCCTGCCCGATAGCGATAAACTGACGTTTCTTCTGGCAGATGTTCATAAGCTAAGGCTACTGACCCGGTAAGTGTTTGGCTTTTAAACCCGTAAACAGGAGTAGCTGAGAAAAGCCATTTCTTTTTGAACAGGGCTTGATTATAAATGGTGGGGCCCAATAAAAGACCGTCATATAGATTGTATCCGATATAAGGTTTATAAAAAACCTGGTTGTAATATGGATCTTCTATATCTCTGAAAAAAGTAAATTTCAAAGGGCGGTTGAAAAAATTCTTATCCAGTTTTTTCCAGTTATCCCGAAGGTTGGCTTCAGGAAGCATGTACTCATAATTTAAACTGAGCCTGTCGATATCTTTTTGTGAAACGATAAGTGAGTGTTCGTCTTCAATGGGCTCCAGCCATTGTTTGAATTTAATGCTCTTTTTATCAACCCCATATAAAGTTATAGGCGCTTTGAAATTACTTTTATTCTTGATGAGCACCTTTACGGAATCTCCTTGCTTCTCAATTTTTTTGATCGTGTAGTTTATTTTTTTTCGCGTCAACAGATAATCATTAAAATACCAATTGAGGTTTTTATCGGTTTTCCCTTTGAGAATTTCACTAAATTCATCACTTTTAGTAAGGGTCAGGGAGGTCTTGCTATAAAATTCCTTTAAGCTGTTTTTAATGATATCCTCTTTTAAATAAGCGTCCAGATATCTTAGCCCCAGTCCTGATTTATATCGATTTACTAATTTTAGATTTAAATTTGAAAGCGAATCTGACCTGGTAGAAAGCGCTTGATCAAGCTGTTTTCGTGTGGAGAACTGGTAAACAAAAGGGTATTTTCCATTAAACTCTAATTTTGCAATATTGTACCTTCTGATACCCCATTTTTTTGAAATATTCCCGATGGCTTTTACTTCCGGGTAGTAGGCATTGACGTATGCAATCATCAGATAAATCTGAATCCCGTCAGCTAACCAATTGTCCTCTCTTTTGTTGGTCAGTATCGTGTTTTCTATATAACGGTCAGTTATGGCCTTAAATAATTTAATATCCCATTCAAAAATATCTGAAAAAGGATTCATGGATTTTGGTAATTGATTAAAGCCATAAACGGGTTGTTTCAGGTAGGTTGTTTTATTGACCAGCATTTTTTTATGGGGATATTCTCCCAAATACTGATTGATAAAATCCAATTGTCTTTGCAGCACATCACCTTTAATGTTTTCTGTTAAGTT
The DNA here is from genome assembly GCA_030618945.1 of Flavobacteriaceae bacterium. GTDB lineage: Bacteria > Bacteroidota > Bacteroidia > Flavobacteriales > Flavobacteriaceae > Lutimonas. Next base: position 951 of record JAUXCI010000140.1, on the reverse strand, counting down.
TTTGCTTTTTAAATTGGTAATGATTTCTGTCCCTTGTGTTTGATAGACCGAAAAATCATTGTTTAGTTGAATGTTCAATTCCACATCTAGGCGGTTTTGACCCTGAAGTTTATACAGTACCATGTTTTCTTCCATTGTCACCTCAGCATTGAGATCAGAATGAAGTGAAAAACCCATGGGGATCCTAAAATCAATTTGATAATCGGTTGGTTGTACATAATAATCATCCATATTCAAATTGCTGAATAATTGCCATTTTTGATCATAGATAGCAGGCGTTAAATGCCAGTAGCGCAAATTGTAATTGGTGCCGGCCTGTCCGTACCTCGTAAACCTGTCACTGGGGATCTTGACCTCATAAATAACATGAAGTTTCACAGAATCGCCAGGGAGCAAGGTTTTTGGAACCAGAACCCTAACTATATCTTCAGCACCCTCAGGCGCTTCATAGCTGATATTTTGGCCATTATTTTGAAGTAAATGAATTTTGGAATAGCCCCTTTCTTTTGATTTGGCAAAATAAAAACGTTTATCATAATCATCGATCATTCTTTTTGAAAGCGGTGTCTTTCTGTCTTTATAGGCATTGGCCCAGTTGAGCAAATAGATTGTGTCAAGTGGATCACCCGAAACATTATGATATAAAATTTCCTGATTGATCAGGAGTTTGTCACCTTCCAAAAGTGTGGCCTCAATGGATATTTTATTGTTTTGGGCATAGAAAAAAAAGGGAACAAAAAAGAAAATTGCAAATATGATTTTTTTTCTTTGCAAAGGTTTGGCTTTATTGGTTGATGGCAACCGCGATTAAAAATTAGGACTAAAGTGATGTTTTTTATAGAAATTATTGATCGATTCCACGACTTCTTCCGGAGTATCAACGATGGTAAAAAGATCCAAATCAACCTCACTAATATTCCTGGTTTGACTGAGCAACATTTCTTTTAAAGT
>JAUXCI010000054.1 GCA_030618945.1 Flavobacteriaceae bacterium | reverse complement strand
TTTAGACACTGTCTTTTGAAAGGGTTACCTCCTTTTTTTCGGGTATGGGAATAGAATCCTGTTCCGCCATTACTTCATTGACAAAGGCGCTGATTTCATCATTGAGTTTTTCCATACTATTCATATTATTGATCTTTAAATTCAAGGCGGAAAAGGCCTGAATAACATTGTTGTTTTCTCTTAAAATTGACAGTTCAGTAATCGTTGGAATGGTTGACATGTCTGCTAAACGCAGGGTTTCGCTATGTAATACATTAAGTCTCATATTAATGGATGGAATTTTTAAGCGCTCTATCCTTAGGGAATCTTTTAATTGTTTAGCCATGTCGGAGAGTTCCTTACTGTTTAATAGCGCATCAGTGAGGGAAATTTCCTGGTACTGGCTAACTAAATCGTAGAATTTTTGATATTCGGGCCAATCTTGTACCAATTCTTCTGACTTTGTGTTTAGAGGGACGATCCGATACTCTGATTTTATTGTACTCACTGCTTCTAATTGCTCGGAGTCCTCTTGTGTATCCTGATCATTCTTGTTTTTGCAAGAAAGAAGCAAGGCCATAATCACGAAAAATCCAATTACAATTTTTGGCATCAAAACTTATATTATTAATCAAAAATAAGGAATAATAGTTAAGTATCAGAATTCACGGAGCAATAGTTTATTTCTTCTTTAAAGCATATATTTGCCTGGTAAATTAAAGCTTAATTATGGATTCAAAAATTCTAATAATAGGCTCAAGTGGTCAGATAGGAACTGAACTGGTATTGAGCTTGAGAAAAATATATGGCAATGAGAATGTGATTGCCTCGGATATTCGAAAAGGCAATTATGAGGTCATGGAATCTGGTCCATTTGAATTTCTTGACGTGACTAACAAAAGTGAAATTCAAAAAATAATAGAAAAGCACCAAGTGAAAGAAGTATACCTTATGGTTGCTATACTTTCGGTCATCGCCGAACAAAATCCAAAAATGGCTTGGGATCTTAATATGAGCGCCCTGTTTAATGTTTTGGATCTGGCAAAAGAAGGACAGATAAAAAAGATTTTTTGGCCAAGTTCAATTGCAGTTTTTGGTCCTGATACTCCAAAATATAATACGCCCCAAGACACCATCATAAAACCCTCCACAGTTTATGGTATTAGTAAACAGGCAGGAGAAAATTGGTGTGCCTATTACTCTAACAAATATGATGTTGATGTGAGAAGTTTGCGTTACCCAGGATTAATTAGTTATAAAACAACTCCCGGAGGAGGAACGACAGATTATGCTGTTGAAATATTCTATGAAGCAATTAAAAGAAAGAGCTATACGAGTTTTTTGAGCGAAAACACGGTATTGCCAATGATGTATATGGATGATGCCATCAACGCTACGATCGGGTTAATGCAAAAGGAAAGAAATTCTGGTTATGTGTCTTATAATGTTGGTTCTTTAAGCTTTTCGCCCGCTCAGTTGGCGGAAGCAATCAAAAAACGCATTCCTGAATTTACAATTAGCTATAAGCCCGATGCCAGACAAGAAATTGCTAACAGCTGGCCACAAAGTGTAGATGACTCAGTGGCGCGAAAAAACTGGGGTTGGCAGCCGAAAGTAGACTTAGATGAAATGGTTAGAATAATGTTACTAGGGTTACACTATACTATCTAGTTAGTTTTTACTTTTGTTCCGTCTAAAACAGACGATAAATAGAAAATAATGGAAAGAATAATTCAAAATAGTTTAAGGACGGCCCAAAGTTATATCGAGTATAAAGAAATGGTGCTTCAACTGATAAATGAGGGGAAATCAACAGGAGATAATCAGAATGAAAACCTGTATAATTATACCAAACTCAATAATCAAAGAATGAAGCGTTTGGATAAGCAAACCAAACTTTCTGAGGACGCTTTAGGCAAAACAAAGAGGATACAGAAAGATTTTACTTGGTTGGTTCTAACTGAAAGCTGGTGTGGTGATGCAGCTCAAACATTACCAGTGATAAATAAATTTGCCGAGGCGAACGAAAAAATTAATTTAAAGGTAGTATTGAGAGACGAGAATGAAGATTTAATGAATCAATTCCTTACAAATGGGAGTAAGTCTATACCTAAACTCATCGTTTTGGATAATTCATCAAACGAAGTGGTTGGTTCATGGGGCCCGCGATCAGAAATGGCAGCGAAAATGGTGACCGATTATAAAAACAAGAATGGAAAAATTGACGATCAATTTAAAATAGACCTTCAAAATTGGTACAATTCAGATAAAGGGGCTAATATTGAAAAGGAATTGGTTGATCTAATCAATGCCTTAATTTAAAATATATGCACGTAAAGTATGAATCACTGGCTCCAGAGGCAAGTGTTTTGATCTATCCTGGTAGTAGGAAATTTTATCCTAAGGAGCTTCCGGTGCTTGTAAAAAAAATGGAAGAGTTTTGTCTTTCTTTTAAAGGGGTTGACCTTTGTTATGAGATAAAATACGATCGGTTTTTGGTGTTTCTTGTTTCTGATGAAACGCCTTTGGATCTGGATAATCAAAATATTTTGGTTGATTTTGTTCAACAGTTGGAAAAGGAATTTGAAATCACTTTATTGGATAAAGTGAATGTCTGTTTCAAACAAGGTGAATATGTTCAACTTAAGGAGATTGTAGCTTTCAAGAAATTGGTAAAAAGCAAAGGTGTTTCCAAGAAGACAATTGTTTTTGACCTTTTGATCAATAATAAACATGAATACGAAGCGTTTTTTGAAACACCAGCTGGAGAAAGCTGGGTGGCACATTTCTTTTAAAGTAAACTAATATTTTTTATAGTTTCTGCAAATTCTTCTGGTGAAACGGCATTGCTCAAATCAAAGTCACCACTTTTTGTCCTTCTTAGTTCGGTCAAGTGCGCTCCGCTCTGAAGTGTTTTACCAAAATCATTTGCGATGGACCTGATGTAAGTTCCTTTACTGCAAACTATTTTGAATTTTACTTTGGGGATCTCAATTTGTGTAATGTCAAAAGAAAAAATCTCTATTTCGCGAGAATTAATTTCTGTATTTTCTCCTTTTCTAGCCAATTCATATAATCGTATACCATCTTTTTTAATCGCAGAGTACAAAGGTGGGGTTTGTTGTATTTTTCCAAGAAAGGTCTTGGAAGCTTCTTGAATATTTTTTTGAGTAATATGACTAGTTGAAAAAACTTGATCAACTTCTGTTTCAAGATCATATGAGGGAGTAGTAGCACCCAGGGTAATTGTACCCGTGTATTCTTTAGATTCCGATTGAAATTCATTAATTTTTTTGGTAAATTTTCCGGTGCAAACTACCAATAACCCCGTAGCTAAGGGGTCTAATGTTCCTGCATGACCAACCTTTATTTTTTTGATACGGAATTTCTGTCTTATTGCCCATCGCAATTTATTTACTACCTGAAAGGAGGTCCAGCCCAGTGGCTTGTCCACGATAATAATTTGCCCGTTTTTAAAATCTTCAGCTTGCATTACAAATAGAAATAGGAGTAGACTATGGCTATAGTCCCAACAATAAAACAATAAATTGAAAAATAATATAACTTACTACTTTTTACAAGTGTAATCATCCAGTTACAGGCTAAAAGTCCAGCAATAAATGAAGCCACAAAGCCTGCAATTAACACCCCTGATTTTTCATCAGTAAAACTAATACTACCACTCATAAAATCCTTGGCTACTTTACCAAGAATTAGAGGAACTACCATAAGAAACGAGAACCTGGCGGCTTTGGTTCGATCAACTCCTAAAAGCACTGAAGTAGAGATAGTTGCTCCTGAACGCGAGATTCCAGGCAACATAGCGATGGCTTGTGATATACCAATAACAAATGCATTTTTATAGCTTACGTTATGATTGGTGATTTTTGCTTTATCAGCCAGAAACAATAACAGCCCTGTGATTAACAACATAAATCCAACCAGTAATACATTACCATTAAAGAATGCTTCGAGTTCCTTTTCAAATAACAAGCCTATAATCGTCGCCGGAATCATGGAAATTATAATTTTAACAGAGAAATTAAATTCTTCATTAACTTTAAACTGAAATAGGCCATGTAAGATTTGCAACAATTCCTTTCTGAAAATTACAAGGGTGCTCAATGCTGTCGCGAAATGCAATACTACAGTGAAAGTCAGGCTTTCCTGGGGTAAGGATTTATCCCCAAAAATTACTTTAGCGAGCTCTAAGTGGCCACTTGATGATACGGGCAGGAATTCGGTAAGGCCCTGAATAATCCCAAGGATAATTGCTTCTAAATAACTCATGAATTAGGGTTCCAAAAGGAGTAAAAACGTTTTATTTTTTATTTTTTTCTGGCTTAGCCATGATTGCGTATACCTGGACCGCCAAACCTATAAGTACAACAGTTGGTGCAAGCCCTATTCTTCGAAAATTATAAATTTCCTCATTGAATACTGTTGGGTCGTCACTACCTCCTCCCATCATAAGAACAAAGCCGATTAGTATGATTGCAATCCCAACCATCATGATAACATAGTTTCTTTTTCCAAAAAGAAATTCACCTTGTGCATTATTTTGTTCTTTCTTTTTCATGATTAATTTAATAATATAATTCGTCTGTTCTAAGATTTAAGAACCTTTGTGTAGCCAAAAAGGTGCTTGCCCAAGTAATCACGATTCCCATAGTAAAAATGATTCCAAACAAGCCTGCCATTTCAACTCTATCATCGATTATTCCAAATTCAGGAAAAGTTCGATTCAGATAATATAGAAGGGCGGCTAATTCTATAACGGCGACAAATGCTCCAATAATACCTAATTTGACGCTGTTCCATATAAAAGGTTTTCTAATAAAACGTTTTGTAGCCCCCACCATTTGCATAGTTTTGATTGTAAATCGCTTTGAATATACCGAAAGTCTGATAGAACTATTGATTAAAACAACTACGATCAAGGTAGCCAAGCCGCAAAAAACCAGAATAAATAAACTGATTCTTCTAACGTTCTTTGTTAGAAGGTCTATGAGGGGTTTATCATATGAAACACTAGAAACGTATTGATTCTCTTTATACTTGTTTTCAATTTCTTCCATTTTTTCAGATGAAACAAAATCAGCTTTTACATAAATATCAATAGAATTTTCCAAGGGATTATACCCTAGAAAGTCCATAAAATCTTCACCATTCTCTTTCTTATAAATTTCAGCAGCATCTTCCTTTGAAATAAATTTTGTGCTTTTTGTAAAAGCCTCTTCATCGATGGATACTTGAAGACTTAGTATTTGATCCTTATCAATACCATTTTTTAGGTAAAGGCTAATGGCCGCACTTTCCTTGAAATAGTTGGCAACTTTTTTCGTATTTAGGACGAGTAAACCAAGAACTCCCAATAAAAAAAGTACCAGAGAAATACTTATAATTACCGAAATATAAGAAGAACGCAATCTTCTTTTCTGGTATTTTTCAAAGGACTTACTCATAAAAATGATATAGTTTTTGCAAATTGCAAGGTAATTATTTCTTGATAAAGGGCAAATAAAAATACTAACTGAAAAATGGAATATTTTCCAATTTCCCGACCTGGATTGATCAAGGCTTATTCAATAGATTTTGAATGTAAAAAACATTGGGTAGATTTATAGTGAACTGCTTTGTAAAACTTTATTTATCAGTACTTTTTTAGAGGTAAATCACTGAATAATGCTATTTTTGTAGCCATGGAAACAAACAGACAGAAAAAAATTGCGGGCGTCATTCAAAAGGATTTGGTTGATATTCTACAAGGTGCTGCAAGAGATGGAATGAAGGGTGTGGTAATCTCGGTGAGTAAAGTAAATGTTACCTCTGATTTAGGACAGGCCAAGGCCTATTTAAGTATTTTTCCATCCGCCAAGAAAAATGACATTCTGGAAGGAATAAAATCAAATACTGTAATGATCAGGCATGCTTTAGCATTGCGTACGAAGAATCAGCTAAGGAGAATGCCGGAACTTACCTTTTATATTGATGATTCACTTGATTATATTGAGAACATTGATAAGGCACTTAAAGGACAAGATGATCCTATTAAAAACCCGGAATCCTTAGATAAAAAGAAAGAGGATTGAATTTTCCCTTGTACATAGCACGACGTTATTTGTTGTCAAAAAGCAGTAATAATGCCATAAATATTATTACGATCATTGCAACCTTGGGCGTTATTGTGAGTACCATTGCTTTGTTCATTGTGCTGTCAGTTTTTTCTGGACTTAAAGATTTTAGCCTGAGTTTTATCAGGACTGCTGACCCAGATCTAAAGATAACTTCTGTTCAGGGAAAATCTTTTTTATTTACTGATGATTTGGAAAAGGCCCTCGTTAAGGATAAGATTGCCGCCTATTCAAAAGTCATTGAAGAAAGGGTGTTTTTGAGCTATGGAGAAAAATCTCATGTGGCAAGTATTAAAGGAGTTGACACCAACTATCTTTATGTCAACAGGATGGATACCGCCATTTATTTTGGTAATTGGGTTAATTACAAGGCTAAGTACACTGTGGTGGTTGGAAGCGCTATTTCGACGGTTTTATCATTAGGATCCTATGATTTTACGGAAAGTTTAAAGATCTATGTACCAAAACCTGGGAAAGGTTATATCAATAACCCCAAAACTGCCTTTAATCAGGTTGGTGCGCAAACAATTGGAGTTTATCGACTTACTGACGATATTGACAAGAAATATGTCTATTCAAATTTGGGACTTGCTCAAGATCTACTAAACTATGAGCCGAATCAAATTACCGCACTAGAATTGAAATTGAAAGATGGGGTTAATGTGAGTGATATTCAGCAGGAGCTGAAAGAAAATTTGGGAACCGACTATGTTGTTAGAACAAGACAGCAACTAAATTCGGTTTTTTATAAAATGTTGAATACAGAGAATTTAGTGTCTTACCTGGTATTCACTTTGATTTTGATCATTGCCTTGTTTAATGTTGTTGGTGCTATCGTTATGATGATTATTGACAAAAAAGAAAATTTAAAAACCTTATTTCATTTGGGGTCTGGAGTACGTGATATCAGAAGAATTTTTGTTTATCAAGGATTTTTACTCACGCTGTTCGGGTTGTTTGTCGGCTTACTTTTGGCCATGCCTTTCGTGCTATTGCAAAAAAAGTATGGTTTTATCATGATTACCCAATCGCTGGCCTATCCTGTTGAATTTAGGCTTTCGAATGTTTTTATTGTTATCGTGACCATTGTTGTACTGGGTTTTTTCTCTGCTAAAATCGCAAGTGCCAGAATCAGTAAAAAACTGATAGAATAAAATCAACTATTAAACGCTTTAAGAAAACTTCTTTCTGACTTCCTCAAAAACTTCAAAAACTGCCTCTTTGGTATCTGAAGTAACCATTTTAAGACGGTATTCTTTAAAGTTAGGAATCCCCTTAAAATAGTTTGTATAGTGTCTCCGGGTCTCATATAATCCAGAATGTTCACCATTCCAATCTATAGCCATTTGCAGATGCCTTTTGGCAGTCTCAACCCTTTCCAATATTCCAACAGGAGCCAAATGCTCACCTGTTTTAAAAAAATGTTTTACGTCAGCAAAGAACCATGGGTTACCGATACTGGCCCTTCCTATCATGGCGCCATCCAACCCAAATTTATCACGCATTAAAAGCGCTTTTTCAGGCGAATTTACGTCGCCATTACCAAATACGGATATGTGCATTCTCGGATTATTCTTAACATCAGCAATAGGTTCCCATACAGCTTCTCCTTTGTACATTTGAGCTCTGGTTCTGCCGTGAATAGCAATGGCTTGAATACCTACATCCTGAAGTCTTTCAGCTACTTCCTGAATATAAATTGAATCATCATCCCAACCTAGTCTGGTTTTTACGGTAATGGGAAGCTTCGTATGCTTAACCATGGCCTCACTCAATTTGAGCATAAGGGGAATGTCTTTAAGAATTCCTGCCCCGGCGCCTTTGCTAACTACCTTTTTTACGGGACAACCAAAATTAATGTCGATAAAATCTGGTTTTGATCGTTCAACGATTTCCACCGTTCTTATCATGGATTCTAAATTAGCCCCGAAAATCTGTATCCCTACGGGTCTTTCTTTGTCGTAAATGTCTAATTTCTGAACACTTTTGGCCGCATCTCTTATCAAACCTTCAGAAGAAATAAATTCAGTATAAACTACGTCAGCTCCTTGTTCTTTGCACAATGCGCGAAAAGGAGGATCACTTACATCTTCCATGGGAGCGAGTAAAAGGGGGAAATCACCGAGTTCTATAGGACCTATTTTTGCCAAACCTGAATTTTAGGCGCAAAATTACATAAATTTTTAATCAATGCTTTGATCCCACCTTGTGTGAGATCTGATTTTTTTTATTTCAATTATTTATGCTAAAATATTTTTTAAAAACAGTATTTTTGAATTTATAAAAAAAACGAAACATATGAAATTTAATTCCCTAATATTAATTGTCTTTATTGCCATTTTGGGCTGTAAATCATCGAAAAGTAATAAAGGTCATGATGGAAAATCAGGCGCCACCGAAATTGTAAACGTGTTGCATTATCCTCAGGAAAAACACTTTAAAAACATAAGGCAAATTACTTTTGGAGGTGATAATGCAGAAGCTTACTGGAGTTTTGACAGTTCAAAATTAGTTTTTCAAGCCAACAATAAGGCCTGGGGGCTGGAATGTGATCAAATCTTTACCATGGATGCTTCAAAACCTTTGGATAGTACTGAAATCCCTCAACTGATTAGTACTGGAAAAGGAAGAACCACTTGTAGTTACTTTTTGGCAGATGATAAAACCATTGTTTATTCTTCCACACACTTGGCTAGTGCGGATTGTCCTCCTGTTCCAAAAAAGGAAGACTACGGCAATAAGTATATTTGGCCAGTTTATGAAGGTTATGACATATTTTTAGCAGATACAAAAGGTAATCAGCTGAAACAATTGACCTTTGAGAAAGGCTATGATTCCGAACCTACAGTTTCGCCAAAAGGAGATAAAATTGTATTTACTTCAACAAGAACCGGTGATTTGGAATTGTTTACAATGAATGTAGATGGAAGTGACGTAAAGCAAGTTACAAATGAATTAGGCTATGATGGAGGCGCTTTCTTTTCGCCTGATGGGAAGAAATTAATATTCAGATCATCGCGTCCAAAAACTGATACTGAGATAAAAGAGTATAAAGATTTATTGGCCGAAGGACTTGTTCAACCAACAAATATGGAGTTATACATTTGTAATGTTGATGGAAGTGAATTAACAAAAATAACCGATTTAGGAAATGCAAACTGGGCCCCGTTTTTTCATCCTTCAGGAAAAAAAGTAATTTTTTCTTCAAATCACAAATCAAAACACAGTTTTAATTTATTTATGATTAATCTTGATGGCACTGGTTTAGAACAAATAACTTATGATAAGGTTTTTGATGCTTTTCCTATGTTTTCGCCTGACGGAAAAAAAATTGTTTTCTCTTCAAACAGAAATAACAATGGAACACACGATACTAATTTGTTTGTAGCTGAATGGGTTGACTAAAATATAGAGCATGAAAAAAACATATAATTGGGCTATTCTTGGATGTGGAAAAATAGCCAAAAAATTTTCGGAAGACCTGAGCTTATTGCCTAATGCAAATCTTTATGCGGCAGCTTCAAGGAGTTTGGATAATGCAAATCGATTTGCAAAGGAATTGGGTTATGAAAAAGCCTATGGTTCTTATAAAGAAATGGTAAAAGATCCAAACGTAGATGTTGTTTACATAGCCACGCCTCATTCCAAGCATTTAGAACATAGTATTTTATGTTTGGAACATAAAAAAGCTGTACTCTGTGAAAAAGCATTTGCCATGAATTCAAAGGAAGTACAGCAAATGGTTGATGTATCCCGAAAAAATAAAACCTTCCTTATGGAGGCTTTTTGGACCATTTTTCAGGCGAAATTTTTAAAGGTTCTAGAGCTCGCAAAAGATAAAGAATTGGGACAATTGAAATTCGTAAAATCAGATTTTATGTTTAAGGCTGATTTTGATCCTGACAAAAGATTGTATAATATTGATTTAGGAGCAGGTTCGCTCTTGGATATAGGTATTTACCCCATTTTTAGATCACTGGCTCTTTTAGGAAAACCAAAGGCGATTAAAACCATGGCTAATATCAGGCCAACTGGAGTAGAAGACAGTATTTGTATGCTTTTCTCCTATGACGATGGAGCCATGGCCGTGCTTACTTCAAGTTTTGAAAGCTCCTGTAAAAATGAAACGGAACTGTGCTTTGAACATGGAACTATAAAATTTGAAAGAGATCCGGATCATCCTATTTTGCTTGAAAAAAACGGAAACCTTGAAGAAATTGGTTTCGGTCAATCTAAGGGAATGGGTTATGAATTAGAGGCAGTCCATGTAATGGAATGTTTGGATCAAGGCTTGATCGAAAGCCCGATTTTGCCATTGTCTGCCAGCCAGGATCTTATGGAAATACTTGACTCGGTTAGAAAAGATGCGGGTATAGTGTTCCCTAAGCATGACGATTAATTAAAATTACGTTTTGCCAATCAAGTAATTGGTTATATTTGCGCAATAATTAAGGACAGGTAAACACGGATGAAGAACATACGAAATTTTTGTATTATTGCTCATATTGATCATGGTAAAAGCACCTTGGCGGACAGGCTTTTGGAATTTACCAATACCATAACCGATAGGGAAAAGCAGGACCAGTTGCTCGACAATATGGATTTGGAACGAGAACGCGGGATTACCATAAAAAGTCATGCCATTCAAATGGATTATGAGTACGAAGGCGAGAAGTATACACTTAATCTTATCGATACTCCAGGTCATGTAGATTTTTCTTATGAAGTTTCAAGATCTATAGCAGCATGTGAAGGAGCTCTTTTAATTGTTGACGCGGCTCAAAGTATTCAGGCCCAAACCATTTCAAATTTGTATTTGGCTTTAGAAAATGATCTTGAAATTATTCCTATTCTCAATAAAGTTGACTTACCCAGCGCCAATCCTGAAGAAGTAACTGATGATATTGTTGATCTTTTAGGTTGTGATCCCGATGAAATAATACACGCAAGTGGTAAGACCGGATTTGGTGTTGACAATATATTAAAGGCTATTTTAGATAGGGTCCCGGCACCGAAAGGAAATCCTGACGGCCCTCTTCAAGCCTTGATCTTTGATTCTGTTTACAATTCTTATAGAGGTGTCGAAACCTATTTTCGTGTAATTAATGGAGAAATAAAAAAGGGGCAAAAAATCAAATTTGTAGCTACCGAGAATGAGTATTTTGCGGATGAGGTTGGAACTTTAAAATTGACTCAAGTACCTAAAAAAAGTATCAAAGCCGGAGATGTTGGTTATTTGATCACGGGAATCAAAACAGCGAGTGAAGTAAAAGTTGGGGATACCATTACCGATGCTTTGAATCCTACCCAGGAAATAATCGAAGGTTTTGAAGACGTAAAACCCATGGTATTTGCAGGTATCTACCCTGTTGACACAGATGATTATGAAGAGTTAAGGTCTTCAATGGAAAAATTACAGTTAAATGATGCCTCCTTGGTTTATGTTCCAGAAAGCTCAGCAGCCCTGGGTTTTGGATTTAGATGTGGATATTTAGGAATGCTGCATTTGGAAATTATTCAGGAACGATTGGAAAGAGAATTCGACATGACTGTGATCACAACGGTTCCGAACGTATCATATCACGCTTTTAAAAATAA
>JAUXCI010000151.1 GCA_030618945.1 Flavobacteriaceae bacterium | reverse complement strand
GGGGTTCCTCCCCTGTCCTCCCCTTGGGGAGGTGCCGGAGGCGGAGGGGGTACAAAAGGGACCAGCGGGATTCCTTCCCTGAGCGAAGTCGAAGGGGAAGTGTGGCAATTCCTAAAAAACAGCGGCGACACCTACATCTACGATGCAGTAAAAAAAGGCGTCCCGAGAGAAGGCGATCTATTTGATGACCTCCCTGAAGAGGTAAAGGCAGGTTTTCTGCCTGGTCTTGAAAATGAACTTGTTCAGGAAGATACCTCTGAGCACCTTTGGGAAATACGCAAACCCTGGAACCAAAAAGCGCCACAAGAAATTGCTTTGCCTACTGAAATTTACCGTGAACTGATTGAACGAAGAAAACGCTATGCCGAAATAAAAGGCAAAATTGAAAATGGCGAAATTACCCATATCAACGATCTAATTACTTACAACCTCAATATCAGGCAATTTACTCAAGATTTAATTGAGAACACCCAAGACCCCAGGTTTATTCGCCATTTCTACAAAGCAATAAAAAAAGTAACTATCCTCGATCCCACTTGTGGTTCCGGAGCTTTTTTGTTTGCTGCCTTAAATATCCTCGAACCCCTCTATGAAGCATGCATTACCCGTATGGAACAGTTCGTTGCAGAAGAACCCCGTAAACATAAATTCTTTGAAGATACGCTTGCTGAGGCAAACGCAGAAAACCACCCCAACCTGCAATACTATATTTTCAAGAACATCATTCTGAACAACCTCTACGGAGTTGATATCATGAAAGAAGCCGTTGAAATTGCAAAACTCCGCTTATTCCTCAAACTGGTAGCCACTGTGGACTTAAACCCGAGAAGAGAAAACTTTGGCCTGGAACCCTTGCCCGATATTGACTTTAATATTCGTTCAGGAAATACCTTAATTGGTTTTGCTACTGAAAATCAACTGTTGCAAACAATTCAGAAAAAAGAACCACTTTTTGCACAGGAAAAACTTGATACGTTTAAAGAAGAATTTGAGTTGGTTAGCAAGGCATATAGTCATTTCCAAAACGCACAATTGATTGATGACCAGGGTAGCCACAGTTTCAAACAAGCAAAAGCCGAATTAAATACAAGACTCAAAGAACTCAATCATAAACTGAATGTGTATTTGGCAACCAACTACGGTATAGATGCAGAAGCAAACCCGGCAGCTTTTGAAAATTGGCTGACTACCCACCAGCCCTTCCATTGGTTTGCCGAGTTTTATCAAATTCTTGCAGGCAATGGCGGACATGCCCGTCCGGAGTCCAACGGAGGCGGCTTTGATGTGATTATTGGAAATCCGCCTTATGTTCAATTACGAAAGGTTAGTTATTCATTTAATCCGAACCAATTTGATACACTTGCTGGTAAAAACCTTTATAGTTTAGTTTTGGAGCGTTTGAAGTACTTAAGTTCAATTGATACGTATACAGGTCAAATAATTCCAATTAGCATATGCTCGGGTAAAAGATTTAAGCCTATGATTAAAAGAATCAATTCAACAAAAAGTTGGATGTCTACCTTTTCTAATAGACCAGGCAAATTATTTGATGGTGTAGAACAAAGATTATCTGTTTATGTACAAAAAAACACAAAAGGTAAACCATATCATTCAAAATATCATCATTGGTATCAAAATGAGCGAATATCATTGTTTGAAAATATATTCTATGAGGAAGCCGTAATTATTGAAAATATTCCTCAAAAAAGTGGAAATATCAAGCATAACTCAATACTTCATAAGATTTCTCCCTTTCAATTGATGCCAAATATTTATGGGAATTCAGCATGTACATGGTTTCATGACGGACCTACTTATTGGGTAAGATCTCTGCCTTTTGAGCCAAAAGGAAATGCAAGTGATAAATCATCACATTATCATACTATTGCAGGAAAATCGATTGACCATTCAGCCATGATTACCTCAGTTCTTACTTCGAGCATATTTTATTTATACTATAAATCTCATAGCAATTGTCGTGACTTTAATTCTGCAAGTATTGACAATTTCCGTATTCCTAGAAATATCGAAAGTGAATTCAATCCCTTAATTAAGGCTTACGATTTGCTTCTAACAGAAACTGCAGAAAGAAAATCTAGAAAATATGAAAGCGGTTATATAGAGTATAATGAGTATTACCCTGCACAGGCTAAAGACGTCATCGACCAAATCGACACCGTATTAGCCCAACACTATGGTTTCACAGAAGAAGAGTTGGATTTTATCATCAACTACGATATCAAATACCGCATGGGCAAAGCTTTGTATGGCGAAGAAAATGGTGAGGATGAATAATTAAACTATACATTATGGATATAAATAAAACACAGAAAATCAAACCAAAAATTCATGATCTGTCAGCTTTTAAACAGGTTATGGAAAGCAGAACGCATCCGCTCGATATGGTGCGAGAAGCCATTAGTAATATGTTAGCTCCTGAAGTGGCTGCATCAGAGGCTGTAATTCAGCACTATTCACATCCGGAATACAACGCATCATTTATATTTAAAGATGATGGTGTTGGGATGACATATACTGGAGACGCAGAAAATCCGGGAAGACTGGATCGTTTTATTGGACTCGCTTTTTCTAAATCAGCAGGTTTGGATGGTGATCATTGGGGCTGGAAAGGATTAGGATCAAAACTAATGCTGAGTTGTACTAAGTTGGTCATAGAAACCTGGACAGGCAATGATTTTGATGATGTTTTCAAAGTAGACATTTTCAATCCAAGACTAAGCTTGTTAAGTGATCCTCCCGTTGAACCAGTATATGAACTGCTTCGACGGTCTGCTAATCTATCAGACCGAAAAGGTACAAAGATTAATATTTTTGGTTATGATGGAGGCTATCACAATTATTCTTTCAAAGATATTCGAAACTATCTCTATCTTAATACTGCCGTTGGATTAACAAGCCATCTGCAAGGCTTGCCTGAGGTCCGGTTAAAAGTTAATGCTGAAGAGAAAACCTTAGACATTGGATTCAAGTACATTACTAATCATGATCAATCATGGAGAACGGTAGTAATTGACGATACAATTGAAAAAGTTGAAGAAGTAATCACTGAAGGGAACAAGAAAATTGAAGTTAAGGTTATTTTCAAAGGTGGTTTCACTCTGGATACTGGTCAATTTGGGCTTAGTTCTCACCGTTATAACACTGGTCTCAGGTTAAGTGTAAAAGGAATCCCTTATTTCCAACTTCCCTTTTATGCGTTTAAAGGAAGTAAATTCAACCAATACAAAGACTTATGCTCCTTTACTGTTGAATGCAATGCTTTAGAATCCAAACTTAATATGGACAGAAGCGCAATAAGCAACCAACATGGACAGGACGTCATTGTAAAGACCTTTCGTAAATTAACTGCAAAATGCTTTGATGAATTTGCAACCTCTGAGAACTACATAGAGTTCATGCAAAAACGCAGAAAAGAAGACGAGAAAAGTAAGGCTAACGCCCTCATAAAAAGACAAGAGGCTTTATCTAATGCTTCTCAGGAATATGTATGTTATAATCCAAATGCAGATGAACCTGTGGTTTTACATAAGGTTCCCTCCTCGGAACAAGATACACTAGCTGTATTTTGGAAACTAGAATCCAAAAAACTCCTGCCATTTGAAAAATTCATCTCTCTTGAACATACCTCTCATGCAGGCATTGATGTTATTGCCACCTACCAGATTGATGATGAATCATCAATTAATCAGTTTGTATCCATTGAGTTTGAGTATCAATTCAGTAATTTTTTAAAGCATGGGCATAATCCTAAGCAAACTTCACTTATCATTTGCTGGGAAATAGATAAGCCAAAAGTACTCACTAAGATAAATGAATACACTTATCGTTATGATGTAGCGGGTGTATCTATTCAAGTTTTTGAGATTAAAAACTTTCCTAATATCTTGATAAAATCATATGATGAAATTGATATTTAAGAACCATCATCAATCAAAATGACTTTGTGATGGTACAAAACTTTGGTTTTACGAAGAAGAAGTTTCAATCTATTATAATATTAAATACTGTTTAGGTACGGCCTTGTTTGGTAGTTTAGACGGAAAAGAGAAAAATATTAATTATGTTAAATGAACCGTTACATAGTTTATTGGAAGATTTGACTGCCTTACCATCCGAAACCAACTGGGTAGAGTTTAAAATGGGGAAAGGCAGCATCACCAATGAACAAATTGGCGAATATATTTCAGCCATGAGTAATGGTGCAACAATTGCCAACAAACCATTTGGCTATTTGGTATGGGGTGTTCAGGATAAAACTCAACTGATAAAAGGTACCAATTTTACTTTTACGAAAGCCAAACAGGGTAATCAGGATTTGGAATTATGGCTTCGCAACTTGCTGCACCCAAAAAACAACTGGGAAATTATTGAGTTTGATTACCATGGAAAGAACATTGTATTATTAAGAATTCCGGCAGCGATAGCCGAACCCACACATTTTAAAAAGAAAGCATACATTAGAATTGGTAGCAATAAAACCGACCTTAGAAATTTTCCGGACTATATCAGATTGATATATAATTCGCAAGAAGACTGGAGCGCCAAAATTATTGATACTGCAAGTATAGCTGACTTAGATACAGACGCTTTAAGAGTCGCACGGGAAAAGTTTAAGGAAAAAAGTAGCAAGCAAAATTATTTTAATGAGATTGATGGTTGGGACAACAAAATTTTCTTGGATAAAGCAAAAATTACCATCAATGGCAAAATAACGAATACTGCCATCTTACTTTTGGGGAAAGAGGAATCTTCACATTATATTCTTCCTTCTATTGCAGAAATTACCTGGAAGCTTGAAACAGAAGAAAAAGCCTACGAACATTTTGGTAGTCCGTTACTATTAAACACTTCCAAAGTTTTACTGAATATTCGCAATATTAATTATAAGTTTTTTCCTGACAATGAACTTCTATCCACAACTGTAAATAAATATGATACGCGAACTATTTTGGAGGCAATGCATAACTGTATTGCTCATCAGGATTATTCATTAAATAGCAGAATTATTGTTACTGAAAAACTTGATAAACTAATATTTACAAATGCTGGTAGTTTTTTTGAAGGAAATCCTGAAGACTATTCTGTTGGAGATAAAACACCGGAGAAATACAGAAATCCGTGGTTGGCTCAAGCTATGGTAAACTTGGGCATGATTGATACACTTGGTTATGGCATACACACCATGTACCTATCACAAAAGAATCGATATTTTCCATTACCCGATTACATGCTTTCTGATAGCCAAAAAGTTGTGCTTCAAATCTATGGCCATTCCATCGACGAGAACTATTCAAAACTACTGATTGAACGTAAAGACTTAAGCCTGGACAAAGTGGTTCTTTTAGACAAAGTTCAGAAAAAGCAATCTATTACTAACGAAGCTTCCAAATTACTGAGAAAAGAAAAACTAATTGAAGGCAGAAGACCTAATTACTATGTTGCGGCCTCGGTAGCTGCAGTTACAGATGATAAAGCATCTTATATTAAAAACAGGGCCTTTGACAAATCCTGGTACAAAGATCTGGTTATTGAGTTTATAAAGAAATACGATAGAGCAAGTAGGGAAGATATTGATCAACTTATAATGGATAAACTATCAAATGCTTTAAGTGAGAAACAGAAACGCACAAAAATCAGAAATTTGCTTTATGAAATGTCCAAAAAGGACAATACGATTTTTAATAACAGTAACTCAACTAATAAGCCAGAATGGAAACTAAGATAGAATAAGATAGTATTTAAGATAGAGTTCTTGTATTGTTATTTGATATACTGACACTTACAAATAGATACTTAGATAGGGTTAAGATGAAAATAAAGATAGATATAGTTTCCTGGTTAATATTAGAAAAGATGGGAACCGGAAATCATTAAAGCACTCTCAGATAATCGCCTCCTCATAATTTCTCCTTTTAGCGAGTCCAAAAAAGAGTAACCAGAGATAAAGCAGAAATTAGAAATAAGCTAATCCTAAAATTAGCTGATAAAATTGTTGTTGGAAATATCACAAAAAATGGGCAGCTGGATGGTATTTTAGAACATCAAAAATTCAGAATCCTATAATTTGATAAATCCTTTCCAACAATGCAATTCCACCTCCTCTCCAAATCAACATACCTTTACTGGCGCAAGTCTTCCTGCCCGGTTGGTGTGTAAGCGCGACTCGTGCCTTAGAAACAAACTTATAGCTC
The DNA here is from genome assembly GCA_030618945.1 of Flavobacteriaceae bacterium. Lineage (GTDB taxonomy): Bacteria > Bacteroidota > Bacteroidia > Flavobacteriales > Flavobacteriaceae > Lutimonas. Next base: position 121 of record JAUXCI010000151.1, on the reverse strand, counting down.
GTACTTTTTATAACAATCGGTATAAAACCTATTTACCTACATTTGCCATCAAATTTCAAGCGTATGACACTCATCAAATCTATTTCAGGAATTCGGGGAACTATCGGTGGAAGACCGGGAG
>JAUXCI010000098.1 GCA_030618945.1 Flavobacteriaceae bacterium | reverse complement strand
TTCTGGAAGATTATATAATAAAACAGCGGTGGTATGGAGGCAAGGCAAGCAAGTTAAAATACATTGAACTTTCAGAGTATTTTAGGATACAACAAAAAGGGGAAGTTTACTTTGGGCTCATCCTGGAAATTGATTTTGTCGAAGCGTTTTATCATCATTATTTTCTACCTATTGCGTTTGTGACGGATGTTAATTTTGCTACGAGTGAGCGAATTCTTCCAATTAAAATTCAAGGACAGCAGGGTTATATCATAGATGCCATAAATCTTGAGGCTTTTAGAAAGCTTGTATTTGAAAGAATACTTGGAGCTGCACCCATGGATCGCACAAAGGTTCAGTACCATAAAAGCGAAAGTTTTACCAACATAGTATACGAGTCTTCCAAATTTATGGGGCTTGAACAAAGCAATACTTCCATCATTTATAATGATAGTTATGTGCTTAAATTTTTTAGAAGAATCTTCGTCGATAAAAATCCTGACTATGAAATGAGCAGGTTTTTGACCCAAGTAAAAGATTTTAGAAATACCCCCTCCTATCAGGGGAGCCTGAACATAATTGATTCTGATAAAGATAATATTACCATTGCACTTATGCAGAAATTGGTGCCCAATCAAGGAGATGCATGGGACTATATGTTAAAGGAACTCCACCAGGTTTTCTTAAACCTTGATACAAAGCGTATTTCCATAGATAAATTGCCAAAGATTGATAGATTTGAGCGCCTTCAAATTAAAAATGTAGGCCCTGAGATCATTGATTGGGTTGGGCTTAAGCTGTTTCAGCAGATAGAATTACTGGCAACCCGTACGGCTGAGATGCATATCGTACTGGGCTCAGAGTTTGAAGATACCGCCTTTACACCAAATCATTTTAATGGTGATTATGAAGTGTGGTTAAAGAACCGATTGATATATCAATTTCAAAACCGGTTGAATACGATCGAAAACAGGATGCACGAACTTGACGGGATGGCACTAGAGCTGGCCAAAGAGTTTTTGGAAAAGAAAAGTGTAATCAGAAAACGTATTTCCAATTTTGATTGGACCAAATTAAAAGGCGAACGTATCAGACTTCACGGGGATTATCATTTAGGGCAAATCCTGGTTACAAATAATGACTTTTTTATTCTGGATTTTGAAGGTGAGCCGGAAAGTACGATTCGCGACAGAAAAGTTAAACAACCACCTTTAAAAGATGTAGCAGGATTGTTCAGGTCTTTTCATTACGCAATTTATGCAACGGTTTTTAATAATGGAGCGTCGTATAACAGGACACAAGAAGAACTTTTCGAAGCAGCAGAAATAGTGTATAGTTATTTAACTAGTATCTTTCTTGAAAAATATACTGAAGCAGTTCAAAATGCCAATTTAAATATTGGTTACCACCAAGAGCGTATCTTTATTCTAAAATATTGTTTGCTTGAAAAAGCAGTATACGAAGTAGGATACGAATTAAATTCTCGCCCTAGTTGGGCCTTGATTCCTTTAAAAGGAATTTCAAATATAATAAATCATTAAACACATGGCAGAGGTAATTTCTTATAGTCTTTTTAGCGAATTTGACATCGATTTATTTAAATCCGGGAAGCATTACCGGCTTTACGAAAAATTCGGTTCTCACCCCGTTACACTTGAAGGTGTGTCAGGAACGTATTTTGCTGTTTGGGCTCCTTCGGCGGAATCGGTTTCTGTCATTGGAGATTTTAATTATTGGAATGAAAAACAACATCGTTTGAGTGTACGCTGGGATGACTCAGGTATTTGGGAGGGTTTTATCCCAGATGCCATTGACGGCATGCGTTACAAATACAAAATCAAATCAAGTCATAATCAGATCGTTACCGAAAAAGCAGATCCCTATGCAGTTTCCTGTGAACATCCACCTAATACAGCCTCGATCATAAAAGGGATAGATGGTTATAAATGGAAGGATAAGGCCTGGATGGGTTATAGAAAAGAAAAGAATGGCTTGGACAAACCATATGCCGTATACGAAGTACACCTTGGTTCCTGGATGCGAAATGCGAGTGACAATAGCTTTTTAAGTTATGATCAGCTGGCTGATAAACTCGTAGCCTATGTCAGGAAAATGAATTTTACCCATGTTGAATTTATGCCAGTTATGGAATATCCTTTTGATCCATCATGGGGGTATCAATTGGTCGGGTATTTTGCCCCAACCTCAAGGTTTGGATCGGCTATGGATTTAATGAAACTTTGTGATCGTTTGCATCAAAATGATATAGGGGTTATCCTGGATTGGGTGCCTTCACATTTTCCGTCTGATGATCATGGTTTAGGATTTTTTGATGGGAGTCATTTATATGAACACCCTGATCCTCGAAGAGGTTATCATCAAGACTGGAAGAGTTTGATCTTTAACTATGGCAGGAACGAGGTAAAGTCATTTCTGATCTCCAACGCATTTTACTGGTTTGATAAATACCATATTGACGGACTTAGGGTTGACGCTGTTGCATCAATGCTTTATCTTGATTATTCAAGGGAAGATGGTGAATGGGAACCCAATATTTATGGAGAAAGAGAGAATTTAGAAGCTGTTTCATTTATAAAAGATTTTAACAGAGAGGTTTATGCTAATTTTGACGGAATACAAACCATAGCAGAAGAATCAACAGCATTTTCCGGGGTCACCAAATCTGTTGAACATGGAGGCTTGGGTTTTGGTATGAAATGGATGATGGGATGGATGCATGATACATTGGAATATTTTAGTAAGGACCCTGTTTACAGAAAGCATCATCAAAATGAGATTACTTTTAGTTTGGCATATGCTTTTTCTGAAAACTTTATGTTGCCCTTGTCTCATGACGAGGTGGTATATGGAAAAAAATCTTTACTTGATAAAATGCCTGGTGATGAATGGCAACGCTTTGCAAATATGAGACTGCTCTTTGCCTATATGTATACGCATCCGGGCACCAAGCTAATCTTTCAGGGAGGTGAGTTCGGGCAATCAGCAGAGTGGAATTTTGATCAAAGTTTAGACTGGCATTTATTAGATTATAAGTCTCACAAAGGCTTGCAGAATTTTGTCAAAGATTTGAATACTTTTTATAAGCAAACCCCGGCGCTTTATGAAAAAGGTTTTAGCGGAGAGGGTTTTGAATGGATCAATTATGGCGATCATGAGAATTCGGTTATGTCTTATATCAGAAAAGGTCATGATGAGATCAATGACTTGATAGTAGTTTGCAATTTTACTTCAGTTGTAAGGGAAAGTTATAAAATAGGAATTCCCCGTAAGGGAAAACTTAAACAAGTGATGAACAGTGATTTTAAAAAATATTTTGGAAGTGGGATAAGCAATTCAAAAGAAATTAAGATCATAAAGGAGGAAAGAGATGGTAAGCCTTATTCGGCAGAAATAACACTTCCACCCTTAAGTTTAGTTGCTTTTAAGATAATATAGTATAGATTTTTCGATTTATTGAAAAGTATCCTGTTATTTTTATGATGTATATAAAAAGAGCAGGGTATTTTTAGTTTTTATATACACGTTGAAATTTTGAATTTACTTAGGTTTGTAAAATTCGATTAAATGACGATTTATGATATTAAGCACTGAGCTGGAACACAAAGGAGATTTATACCCTTCAAAAATAATTTCTTATAGAAAAGACGTTGACACCTTGTATTTTACGACCGAAAATTTCGTTGTATTGCAAGTTACTGTTAGAAGAGATAGCGTACTGAGATTTAGATATAGCACTAAAACAATTTTTGACAAGGATTTTTCATATGCGATCACGAAATATGCGAGTCGAGGTTTTAATCATCTTGAGATAACGGATGATGATGCGCATTATATCATCACTACTTCCAAGCTGATTTGCAAGATAGCTAAAGCTGATTTACGAAAATCAATTTACGATGCGAAAGATGGAAAATTGATTTGTGAAGATGAATTGGGTTTTCATTGGGAAGAGAGTTATGAGTTTGGAGGAGATATTGTTAAGATGTCAAAGGTGTCACAAGATAGTGAGGCTTATTATGGATTAGGCGATAAGCCAGTCGATGTAAATTTAAAAGGTAAGCGTTTTGAGAATTGGGTAACCGATTCATATGCATATGGAAGGGGTTCAGATCCTATTTATAAGAGTATTCCTTTTTATATAGGGCTGCACCACACCAAATCATATGGTATCTTTTTCGATAATACCTTCAGGTCTTTCTTTGACTTTTGTGCTGAGCGTAGAAATATAACGAGTTACTGGGCCGAGGGAGGTGAAATGAATTATTATTTTATCTACGGGCCTGATATGACTGACGTTGTTGCTTCTTATACTGACCTTACCGGAAAACCACATCAGTTACCGCCATTGTGGTCCTTGGGTTACCATCAATGCAAATGGAGCTATTACCCGGAATCAAACGTGAAGGCCGTAACTAGTAAATTCAGAGAATTAAAGATTCCATGTGATGCCATCTATCTTGATATTGATTATATGGAAGGATTCAGGTGTTTTACCTGGAACAAGGAATATTTTCCGGATCCGAAAAGGATGGTCAAAGAATTATTGGACGACGGATTTAAGACCATAGCGATTATTGATCCAGGGATCAAGATCGATTTGGATTATCCGGTGTTTAAAGAGGCATTAGAGAAGGACTATTTTTGTAAAAGAGCAGATGGGCCATATATGAAAGGGAAGGTATGGCCGGGAGAATGTTATTTTCCAGATTATACAGATCCTGAGGTACGTGAATGGTGGTCAGGATTGTTCAAGGAATTGATACAAGATATAGGGGTTCGAGGGGTTTGGAATGACATGAACGAACCAGCGGTTATGGATGTTCCCGGAAAGACCTTTCCGGATGATGTAAGACATAATTACGAAGGTATTAGATGTAGTCATAGAAAAGCACACAATATATACGGTATGCAAATGGCCAGGGCTACCTATCAAGGCTTAAAGAAATTCTCATATCCTAAAAGGCCTTTCGTGATCACAAGAGCTGCCTATTCAGGGACGCAAAGATATACGTCAACCTGGACCGGCGACAATGTTGCTACCTGGGATCATCTAAATATTGCTAATATTCAGGCTCAGCGTTTGTCAATGTCAGGATATTCATTTGTTGGGTCTGACATCGGTGGTTTTGCCGAGCAACCTAATGGCGAACTTTTCGCAAGATGGATTCAATTGGGTATTTTTCATCCTTTTTGCAGAACTCATTCCTCAGGAGATCACGGGGATCAGGAACCATGGGCATTTGGTAATAATATAACAGACATTGTAAGAAAGTTTATTGAAATCAGGTACCAACTTTTACCCTATTTATATACTTCTTTCTGGAGGTATGTGGAAGAAGGAATTCCAATTCTTAAATCATTGGTTTTATTTGATCAGGCTGATCCTCATACACATTACAGAAATGATGAGTTTATTTTTGGTGAAAAGATACTGGCCTGCCCAATAGCAGAACCTAATGCCAAGGGTAGAAGGATGTATTTTCCGATTGGAGAATGGTATAATTTCTGGACAAATGAATTGATAGAAGGAGGTGAGGAATTTTGGGTAGACGCCGATCTTGACTCAATGCCGATCTTTGTTAAGGCAGGAGCTATCATTCCAAAGTACCCTATTCAGCAATATGTAGGTGAAAAGGAAATAAAAGAGTTGGGTCTGGATGTGTATTATAAAAATGGAAAAGAAACTTCTCAGGTTTATGAAGATGCACAGGATGGATATGATTATAAAAAAGGAAGATTCAGTTTACGCAATTTTAAGCTTATTGGTAAAAAGAAATCGATAACGATACAACAATTTAAATCCGGAAAATTTATTACACCTTATGAGAACTTTAAAATTAAACTCAATGGCTTGCCGTTTGAGATCGATAAAATAGAAGTGGATCATGAAGTTACAGATTTTGCAAAAGTCAAAATCAATGGTGACAGCACTTTTGTTGTAAATAAAGAGTTTACCAAGTTGACTATTTTTGGAAAGTAGATTAAATTATAATCCCGATAACTATCGGGACCAAAAAAAAGCTGTCTCACGAGACAGCTTTTTTAATTTAGAATTAGATTGTTGATTAATTACTATTCACTATCATCATTCTTATCTTTTTTTTCTATCAACGCATTTGCTACTAAGAACAAACCACCAAATAAAAAGATCATTGATGGATAAGCGACTTCTTCATCCAGAACCGTATAGGTCTCCAAAATGGATGCAATCAAAATGCCAATACCAATTCCAACCGCTAACATTCCAAATTTCAAGGTAAGGTTGGATTTGTAATTCTTTTTACTTGCAAATAGAGAGGCATCTGCACCTTTTTCAATTAATGATAAACGTTCTTTGTTTCTCGTGTTTAAAAACACGTAGACGATGCCGAAAATAGATGAAAATACTATTAAGGGAATTAAAACTTCTTCCATGATATAAATTATTTAGTTAAACTTTTTACTTTCCTAATAAGACAACAACATTAAAATATAGGTTACACATTTTTTTAAAATAAAGTTTTTGGACTAACTTGTAACCTTATTTGCAATAGGATTGTCTTATAGTATAGATGGATAATAATTCAAATGGATAATATTTCAGATCAAATATATATTGACAAGGTCTTACAAGGAGATGCTAATGCCTTTGCTTATTTAATTAATAAGTATAAAGACATGGTCTATACGATTTCTATAAAAATCGTTAAGAGTCACGAGGATGCGGAAGAAGTTGCTCAGGATAGTTTTTTAAAGGCCTATGAAAAATTGGAAAGCTTTAAAGGGAATTCAAAGTTCTCAACATGGTTGTATACAATAGTGTATAGAAATTCCATAACAAAAATCAGAAAGAAAAAAGTAGCTACATCTGATATTGATGATTATGTGATCGACAACTATAGTGAAGGAAGTGAATTTCCACAACTGGAGGCGATTAAGAATGGAGAACAACAGAAGTATGTAAGAGAGGCAATTGGCAGATTAGCAGAAAAGGATGCACTTTTGATTACTTTGTTCTATATGAATGAAAGTTCGATTGAGGAAATAGAGCAAATCACAAACTTGACACAAAGTAATATCAAAGTCAAATTATTTAGGGCTCGGAAAAAATTAAATACAGAATTATCATTCTTATTGAAGGAAGAAGTAAATACGATATTATGAAGGAAGACGAGAAAATAGATAAATTGATTCGAGAGAGTTTGAAGATGGAGCAACCGTCTGTTGATTTTACAAATAAGATTATGAATCAGATTGATTTAGTTGATGCAAAGCAAGAAAAGGCCTTGGGTTCTTTGTTGAAAAAGAATACACTGGAAAGCCCTTCTTTAAATTTTACCGCAAGAGTGATGGCCGAGGTTGAAAAGGCATCAGTTAAAGTGGTCGATGCACCAATTATAGGGAAAAAAGCCTGGACGTTTATAGCTGCGTTTATTGTGTCAATTTTTGTATATGTTCTTATGACAGGAGAAAGGAATACAGCTACTTCTCAAGCCATTGAAGGAGCTATGGAAAAAGTAAATAATGTGCTTTCCAATTCTATGACATTTGACTTGCCACCTATATTAACATCACCTTTGTTTGGGATGAGTGTTTTTGCTTTAAGTTCTCTTTTATTCTTGGATTATTTTATGAAGAACAGAAAAATTTCGGTAAATATCTGAACAATTTCAACGAATTATAATGCCCACTTTTAACTGGTTTGTGATGGATCATTTTAAGTGGGTATTTTTTTTGAAATATTTTTTGAAAAACATTTGCGGTAAATTTAAAAACATCTATATTTGCACACCTTAAAAAGGAAATAACATTCCTCCTTACCTGCCTGCCGGCAGGCAGGGCTCAGACTGAGCTCTATCGGTTTCCGGCAATAGCAAGTAAAGACAAAGTCAAATAAAAGACTCAAAAATAAAATATATTCCTCCTTAGCTCAGTTGGTTAGAGCATCTGACTGTTAATCAGAGGGTCCTTGGTTCGAGTCCAAGAGGAGGAGCAAAAGCACTTACGAAAGTAGGTGCTTTTTTTGTGACGACTATTGGGCGAGAAGTTTATCCCGATGAAGCGTAGCGGATATCGGGAAGCCTAAAAGTGCAACCTTATGTTAACTTCTGTTTTGATTTACGATTAATTTGAAATGGCAATTTGTTACATACTCCATAGCAAAAAAAATAATAAGTTTTATATTGGATATACTTCGGATATACTTCGGATATACTTGATAGAAGAATTGAGAAACACAACACGAGTTATTATGGTAATAAGAAATATACGCACGGAGCAGATGATTGGGAATTATTTTATTATATTGAATGTGAAAACATAGTACAAGCCTTTAGAATTGAGCAGCACATAAAAAATATGAAGAGTAGAATATATATTGATAATCTTATTAAGTATCCTGAAATATCTAAAAAATTACTTCTTAAGTATAAAAGTTAGTTTCCTTGGTTCGTCCCGAAAACCTTCGGGAAAGAGGAGGAGCAAAAGCACTTACGAAAGTAAGTGCTTTTGCTTTATACTACTTGTATTAACGATGCAGAGGTTGTGGAGCCCTATCAAAAAATTTCTTCAGCAATTATGTTGAAAAAGGAAATCACATCACTATTCGGAATTGTGTAATGGATGATTCCGGGAATGGGTTTTTTATCTTATAGGAGCCCAATGATGTTTGATCGAAAAGAACTATATTTATCAAAATGGAATTGTCGGTTACTTTTACGAACATAATTCCTACACGGAAACTATGAATAAGATATTTCAATACAATCATTACGGTCCATTAATAAACTGAGCACTTGGAAATAACTTAAAAGATCGGTCGGTCGGTTTGGTGGTAAGGATGATGCCATTAAAAAACAATGTA
>JAUXCI010000210.1 GCA_030618945.1 Flavobacteriaceae bacterium | reverse complement strand
CTCAAAATCAATACTCCTTTTCTCAATAACAATTAGATGGAAGAAAAGCAGATCATTAAGAAATACAGAAATAACGAACTCACAATTCTATGGGAACCAATAAAATGCATTCATGCTGCCGAATGCGTAAAAATGCTTCCCAAGGTGTATAATCCTAAGTCAAAACCATGGATAAAACCTAAAAACGCTTCTATTGATGAATTGAAAACTCAAATTGATAAATGTCCATCAGGAGCATTGAGTTATGAAAAAGTCAAAGTAACTAATCAAAATAAAAACATGAAAACAGAAGTTGAATTGATGAAAAATGGTCCTTTATTGGTTAAGGGAAATGTGGAAATAAAGTCGCATGATGGGACAGTGGTTACTAAGGAAAAAATGACAGCCTTTTGCCGATGTGGTGCTTCAGAAAACAAACCTTATTGTGATGGTAATCACAAAGGAGCCGGATTTGTAGGTTAGCAATCATTGTATCATTGTTTTACCGACGGATAGATCACTTTCCAATCTTTTTTCATATCAATAACTGTCCAACCGTCTTTAATGGCTTGATCCAGTCCTTTATCCAATTTACCTATATGTGATTCCCGATCATAGGCCCATTCCCTTTCGGCATCGGTGTGATGTAAATAGAGCATAAAACTTTTATGGGAATTTGAAGCGGTCCATTGCAACATCTGAAGATCACCGTCAGAGTTTCCTGAAGCAAACACAGGTTTTTTACCAATTATCTTTTGGATATTAAGGGGTTTGCCTTCTTTATCATCTATAAAATCCAATTCTGGTAAACGTTTGATAACAGGCTTCCCATCATTATATTCATAAGCTGTTTTTATCCGACTTCCGATAATTTGCTCTTCTGGAATACCATATATCCCAGTCACAAAAGCTCTCATAAAATCAACTCCGCCTCCTGATACAATATAGGTTTTAAAATCGTTAGCTCTTAAATATCGCAATAATTCCAACATAGGTTGATAAACCAATTTGTCATATGTTACTTTTTTTGTTGGATGCATCGCTGTTTTAACCCATTCTTTAACGTCTGTTTCAAATTCTAAGGTTGTGTTACCCGCATGCGTTGCCATAACCAATTGTAATAGGCCATGTTCTCCCTGTTTGGCTAATTCGTCCATGTCATTTTCTAAAACAGCTTTAAAAGGTTGTTCGGTTGCCCATTCTGGGTGATCCGATGCCATTGCCTTTACTCTATCTATAGCAAAGAATAATTGAAAATAGGCAGGTTGTTCACTCCAAAGGTTTCCATCATTGTCAAAAGTAGCGATACGTTCACTTATTGGTATGTACAGTGGATGATTCTTATCTGTGACTGTCTCAACATATGCTACAATCTCTTTTTTTGTTGAAGTGTTATTCCAAGATGGTAAAGGATCTTTTTTTAGCTCTTGGGATCCTGTTACATTTTCATTTATCTGAGCATTTTGATCAGCACAATTTAAAAATAGAAGAGAAGCCAATAAAAAGCCGAGTAGTATAAATTTTTTCATGGATAAAAAGATAAAAAAAAGGCAGTTTTAAACTGCCTTTTTTGGAATTAGTTAATAATTAATTGCTGGTAGGTTGCTGTAAGGCTTCCATAGTATCGCCAAGATTAAAACTAGCAGCTTTCATTCGAGGTGGGTAGTCTTTAAACGTTTCTATAAATTTCCCTACATATGCTGCTGCAGGAAGCAATAAGAAAACATGGTCTAAATACCAGTCCCAATAGGTATTGGAGGTAATTGTTGCAAACTCGTAAGGGTCTCTTCTTAAATTAATTAGTAGAGGTATTCTTGTTGTCACCATAGGTTTTGACCACGTGTCCATAGTTCCAGGTGAAGTTTGTTGCATAAAAATAACTTTCCAATCATTATAACGCAAGGCCATTAATTCACCGTCATCAGAAAAGTAAAATAATTCTTGACGTGGTCCCGTTTTTTCCTTACCCGTTAAGTAAGGCAAAAAGTTATAACCATCTAAATGAGTTTTATACGACCTTCCATTAACTGTAATACCTTTTAATAAGTTTGTTTTTACATCAGTATTTCCAGCTGCAGCAACAAAAGTTGGAAACCAGTCCATTCCTGAGATTATTTCATTAGATATGGATCCAGCCTTAATTTGCCCAGGCCATCTAACCATAGCAGGAGTTCTCCAGCCACCTTCCCAGTTTGTATTTTTTTCACCTCTAAAAGGATTAACACCAGCATCCGGCCAAGTATTTTTATGAGGACCATTGTCTGTGCCATACTGAACAATGGTGTTATCAGCAACACCCAATTCATCCAAAAGATCTAATAATTTACCAACGTGCATGTCATGTTCAACCATACCATCTCCATATTCATTTTGACCAGAAATACCGTTTAATTCAGCTTTTACATGAGTTCTGAAATGCATTCTTGTACCATTCCACCATACAAAAAAAGGTTTTCCGGACTTTACTGCGTTTCTTATAAATTTTTCAGCTGCAGCAACAGTCTCATCGTCTACAGTTTCCATTCTTTTTTTGGTTAATGGGCCTGTATCTTCAATTTTACCATCAGCAAATGAATGAATTACGCCACGTGGTCCAAAATTCTTGGCAAAATCTGGATACGTTTCAGGATCTGGATAATCGGGTAACTCAGGCTCTTCTTCAGCATTCAAGTGATACAAGTTGCCAAAGAACTCGTCAAAACCATGATTTGTAGGTAACATTTCGTCAAGATCACCTAAGTGATTTTTACCAAATTGTCCTGTAGCATAACCCAAAGGTTTTAACATTTCAGCAATAGTTGGATCTTTTTCGCTAATTCCTTCCTTGGCACCAGGCATTCCAACTTTACTTAATCCGGTTCTCAATACACTTTGTCCAGTTATAAAAGAGGAACGACCAGCAGTACAACTTTGTTCAGAATAATAATCAGTAAAAATCATTCCTTCGTTTGCAACCCTATCAATGTTAGGAGTTCTGTAACCAACTAAGCCCATTGTATAGGCGCTAATATTTGATTGACCAATATCATCACCCCATATCACTAAGATATTAGGTTTTTTTTGTGCATAAACATTTGAAAAGAGGCAAAGGCTAATTGCAATTAATGTAATAAGTTTAAATTTTTTCATAAAAAATCGGGGGTTTTGTTATTTTTCGTAAATATAAATAAAAAAAGTCCTACATGAAAGTATCATGTAGGACCAAGTATAAAGATAAATATTTTTTTAGTCTCCTAATCCAATAATTAGTCCACCAGTTATATTGAGCTGTAATATGCTTCCACTGGCGTATAGACCCGAGCCTCCGCTGCCAAGATAAAAACCACCCCAATTAATGGGTATTAATAATTGCCCTTGTAATCTCAGACCTATCCGGTTAGTAAAAAAGTATTTTAAACCTCCTGTTACTCCCATAGTAAAGGTAGTAAGTGACTGGTACTTTTCTTCTTCAGGATTCCAGGTAGACCAACCTGCAGAAACTCCTGCAAAAGGCCTTAACTGGTCATCATCAAACATATAAATGGCACCTATTTGATATTGATTGGCTGTTACATCAGTCAAATCAGTTTCTCGAGGATAAAGAATAATGTCCTGTCCGCTTACTTTTGAGTTTTGTTGAGCCCACATAAATTCAATAGTGATGTCGTCAGCAGCGTTAATGCCAAATGTGAGTCCATATTGATCAGAATCATGAAACTTAATATAACCTCCATAATAACTGTAATTGGCTCCAAATTGGTAACCGTATTGTGGCGTGATCTCTACTTTTTGTGCTTTCAGCCCAAGAGAGAATAAAACGAACGCCACACTTAGTATCCCTATTTTCTTAATCATCAATTTTTTTTAAATTATTATTTGTCCTGAATAAAATCAATATTATTCAAAATGGAAAAACGTATCCCATCTGAAATATAGTGTTCAATTTGATAAAATTGACCAGAAACTAAATTGTTGGTGGCTTTGCCGATTCTTTTTGTGTAATTCAAAATTAATTTATCTTCAGCTTCCCGTATAGAAACTGCCTGTCCTAATAGTTCTGACGCCTGAAAATCGGTCATGTTCCCTGGTTTGGCAGTATATGATTGGAGGAGCTCTAATTTGGCTACTCCAACTTCCTGACGTTGTTTTTCATATTGGTCATAAAGTTTCCAAAAAGAATCACTGTCAACCCCTGAAAGGTCAATGTTTGCAGCAATTATTTCTTTCTTTTCCTGTCCAAACAGATCTTGAATCATCGTGATTTCTTCTGATGAAACATCTTGTGCATAAGAAACACATATAAAAAATAAGCTTACTAGTAATAATGTTATTTTTTTCATTTTAGTAGATTTAAGTTATTGTTTTTTTGTTGTATAAATATCTTCCAATAGTTCCATTTTGATGGCATCGGCAAGGTAATTCTCAATTTGATAGAATTGCATGGCTACAATGGGATCTGTTTTTGTTTTGATCTTTTTGTAATAGTTGTCAGTCAATTTATCCGATTTGATACGTAAAGGAATGGCTTGTTTCATAAAATTATCTGCATCCTCAGCCTTTACTTGTCCGTAATCATCTACATAACTTTGTAACAGCTGAAATTTTTTCCTACCTAATTCTTTACGTTCATTTTCATACTCATTATATAAGGCCCAGAATTCTTGTTCTTGTACCTCACTTAATTCTATAAATTCAGCCACAATATCTCTTTTTTCCATTCCATAAAGAGATTGCATTAGTTCTATTTCATCCTGATTGCTTTGGGCAAAAATGCCAAGCGATAAAAATGCTATAAAAACGAGGGAAAGTATTTTGTTATTCATAAAAATTGGTTTTAATTATTACTCGGGTTATTTGTTTTATTGAATAAGCGAAATTAATTAAAAATCCTTACTTAACAAAGGGTACG
>JAUXCI010000279.1 GCA_030618945.1 Flavobacteriaceae bacterium | reverse complement strand
TTTCAATAGAAATTTAGACCATGATCTTGGACGAATTTTTGATAATCTGCTGGTCATGCTTGAAAAAACTGGTTTTTTTAAAAAGCATGAAATAGATCTCGCTATTAAATCAACACGTAGAGCCGTTCGTAATGCTATTCATGAGTTTGGCTTCAAAAGATGGACATTTTGGAATCAATTACTTAGAATTTCGCGAACCCCATACGGAAATGGAACTCGACCAGTCCATTATTATCACTGTCGTTTCCGATAATCACTTTCTCAATCAATTATTGATTTTAAAGGAGAAACCACTCAATGCCTGGAATGTTAGGCGTCATTGACAGTCATCATACAGATTATAATGAACAACTGCTATCAGAATCAATTGATCTATTGTCGCTCAATAAAACAAAAACTATTAATTTTCAAGGTGGCTTTGTTTCTGTATCATCACTACAAAAAACCCCATTAAAAGGTAAAAGATGGATTGAACAAGAAGATAAAATATTTTGTTTTTCAGGAGATCTGGTGGGCTTTCCCGAGTTGCCATGGCATGATATCATCGATATCATCACCCAAGCAAAATATAAGAAATTTAAAGATTACGAAGGTGCTTTTGCAATAACATGCATAGATAAAAAAAACAACCGAGTACTTATTGCTAGTGACAGGAGATCGCAGCATCCAATTTTTTACAGGAAAATAAATTCAAAGTTCATTTTTTCAACTGACCTGTCTACGTTTTGCCGACTTAAAGAATCCCCTGTTTTCAACATTTGTTGGCTGTATGAATTTTTCTTTTTCAACTTTCCGGTTTCACAAACAACATTTCTAAAAAATGTTTTCAGAATGCCACCGGCATCAGTCCTGTCATATGATTTTCTCAACGATTCCATATCAGTTACTCAGTACGCCAATATTTTTCAGGCCAAATCAAATTTGCTGGAAAGGACAAATGCTTTTGAATTAGCTGCAAGCACATTCAAGGAGAATATTGGGAAATACTATCAGGGAGAAACAGACATAGCTTGTGCGTTGACTGATGGCTGGGATGGCAGAACTATGTTAGCCTTGGCCCCTGATGCCAATAATGTTACATCTTATACCTATGGTGTATCTGGATGTCCAGATGTTGTGGGTGCCAGCAAGACCGCTAAATTAGCAAGAGCGAAACATCAAATCATATATTTTGATAATCAATTTTTAAATAATTTACCAGAATATATTATCAAAACCGTCTATTTATCTTCCGGACTACAATCTATTTTACGATCAACCTTATTATTTGCTTATGACAGGCTTACCAATCATGGACAAATATATCCTCTTATTATCAGTGGAATTGCTTTAGATGAATTGTTCAGAGGTAATCATGCTACACCCAATCCAATTTCTTATGATATAGAAAAAATATTTCAGGAAGGATTTAATGATTTAAGACAGACTTTTTGGTCTAAAGTATTTGAAAAAAAATATTCTGATTTTGAAAAACATATAATTTCCAAACTTGAACACCTCCATAAAGCATTTGGAGAATTTACTTCTCCTGAGCATCATTTACTATTTAAGATGTATTTACAAGGGCCACAATATTTCAGTGGGGAATTAAAAATTGCGAATCAGTTTTCAACAGTAAGAGTTCCCGCATGGGACTCAGATATCATCGACTTAGCCTTTTCCATTAAAGAAAGCGCACTTTCATTTTCAGCATTTACAGGTCTTAAAAGATCAGGCCAGTCCGTTGTCCAATTACAATCATATCTTTTCAAAAAACTGTCTCCTCGCTTTGCTAACATTCAGGTAAGGAATACACGGCCTGATATCGCCCTTAAGCATCGCTTAATTTATAATTTTTATACTCTATTGTCGGTAACACGAAAAAAAATAAGTTCATCGTTTAAAAAACCACCTCCATTAGAAGATTGGAATAACTGGTTAAATGTAAGACACGAGAGATTCGTAGACAGTTTAGTTTTTTCGAAAGATTCTTTAATTAAGCAATATATTGCCAAGTCCTTTATAGATAAGATCAAGACAAATAGAGATATTCACTGGCTAGGCAAATTAATAACGGCAGAAGTCATTCTGAGGCTAATTGAAAAAAAATGGACAACAACTGAAATTATTGAAACAAAGATATGATCATTTAACACAATCAAGTTTCTTAAAAACTCAAATTCATTTGTTTGTTTCGGTTTGTAAAATATATTCATTTTTTAGCCAATATCCAAAGGGCTTGAAAAATTAAAGTGATAAGTGGCATCAATTTAATATGCGATCATTTTCTCAATTCATTAAAGGTGTAAATCCGGATTCTCTGAGTTTGGTAATTGGAATTAACAATACGACGGGATTAAGTATTATTAGGGATTTGGGTATACATAATGTGGCAGTAATCGGATTAGATGAAAACTCCATAGCAATAGGTAGATTCTCAAAATATTGTAAGCACTTCATTAAGTATAGTGATGAAAGTCATCTTCTTAAGACTTTAATTAAAGTCGGCAAAAAACTAAAAAGCAAGATCCCGATCTTTGCATCAAGTGATAACCTAGTTATTTTTCTAGAAAAGAAGAAACAGAGTCTTTCAGATTATTTTTTGTTTTATTGGCAGGAAAAAAAGTCATTGTTGGATTTAATTGATAAAAGGGAAATGTTAAAGTTTGCAAAACATGCCGGCCTTGACATCCCGCAAACTTTTTTTTCTTCTGACAACACCGTCGATACGATAGAAAAACAAATGAAATATCCATCTGTAGTAAAGCCTCCTTTCACTAAAGGCAAAAAACTTGTTGTCGTTAATTCAAAGGAAGAATTTCTTAACGCAATAACTGACGAGCTGTTTGGCGATGGGTTTATTGTTCAAGAGCTGATACCAGGTCCGGAAACGAACATTTTCCTATCCGGCACATATTCAAATGATAAAGGAGAACTAATAATATGTGCTTGTGGCAAAAAGGAAAGGCAGTTACCAAAAAATTTCGGCTTTGCCACAAAGGCAATATCAGTAAAAAGTGAAACTATAAATAAACTTTCGGAAAAATTTACTAAGTATTTAGGATACAATGGGCCAGCAGATATAGAGTTTAAAAAATCGGATACTAATGGTAAATATTTTTTTGTCGAGATTAATCCTAGATTCCCAGGATTTAATCAACTCTTCGTCTCTTCAGGCTACCCTATCGTATATGTAACATTTTTGGC
>JAUXCI010000081.1 GCA_030618945.1 Flavobacteriaceae bacterium | reverse complement strand
TTGATAAGATGATATTTCTTTTTTCTTTATACATTGCAATATATTTATCTGAACAAAAGAACAAATTATTAACAACATTAACAATTTACTTTTTGTATTGTACCTGTTAATTATTCTGAGTTCAGAAATTGCTAAATAATTGCAAATTAATTTATTAAGTTTTTTAATTTTCAGGGAGTAAATCCAAACCTACCGACCTTTCCAGATGAATGCTGTTATATGAATTGTTTTATTAACATCATTTTGCTTGTTAACAATTATTGTTAACTATAAATTTGGCAAAAAAAATTGATTTACATCCTTAAACATATACTTTTGTCCACATGGATTCAGCAAGATCAGTATCATATCAAAATAAGGGGAAAGGGACTATAATTAACCTTGAACAGGGAAAACTTCCTCCACAGGCACTTGACCTTGAAGAGGCTGTTCTTGGCGCGATGATGATTGATAAAAAAGGTGTTGATGACGTTATTGATATTCTTCATCCAGAGGCTTTTTATAAGCCTGCGCATCAGTTTATATATACTGCTATATTTGTTCTGTTTGAAAATTCAGAACCCATAGATTTATTAACGGTATCAAATCAATTAAAAAAGGCTGAGAAGCTAGAAGCAATAGGAGGTGATTTTTACCTGATCAATTTGAGTCAGAAAGTTTCATCTTCAGCTCATATTGAATTTCATGCCAGAATAGTACTTCAAAAATATATCCAAAGGAGATTGATCTCTATTTCCAGCGAAATTATCACTAGTTCATATGATGAAACAGTCGATGTTTTTGATTTGTTGGATCAGGCAGAAACCAAATTATTCGACGTTACTCAGGGGAATTTAAAAAAGAGCTCTGAAGCAGCCCATAATCTGGTGGCTCAGGCGCTTAAAAAAATTGAAGACATTTCCAATCAGGAAGGTATGAGCGGGGTGGCAACAGGCTTTGCCAAATTGGATCAACTCACATCAGGTTGGCAACCTTCCGATCTAATTATTCTTGCCGCCAGACCCGGAATGGGTAAAACGGCTTTTGTGATGTCAATGGCAAAAAATATCGCGATAGATTTTAATATGGCCGTAGCGATTTTTTCTCTTGAGATGTCATCAGTACAATTGATAACCAGGATGATATCAAGTGAAACCGGAATCTCTTCAGAGAAATTGAGAAAAGGAAGCCTTGAAACTTATGAATGGGAAGCACTTAATGTTAAGGTCAAAAAACTATCAGAAGCCCCAATTTTTATTGATGATACGCCATCTTTATCAGTTTTTGATCTTCGTGCAAAAGCAAGAAGGCTTGTATCTCAACACGATGTTAAAATAGTAATTATTGATTACCTGCAACTGATGACTGCTGGAACCAGCACCAAAAGTTCAGGGAATAGAGAACAGGAGATTTCAACCATTTCAAGAAACCTTAAGGCTTTAGCAAAAGAATTGAACGTTCCGGTTGTAGCCTTATCACAGTTGTCGAGGGCGGTTGAAACAAGAGGTGGAAGTAAAAGACCTCTTTTATCCGATTTACGGGAATCAGGAGCCATTGAGCAGGATGCAGATATTGTTTCATTTATTTATAGACCTGAATATTATGGTTTGACAGAATGGGATGACGATGAAAGAACTCCTTGTGAAGGCCAGGCAGAGTTTATCGTGGCCAAACACCGTAATGGTGGTTTAGATAATATTAAAATGAAGTTTATTGGCAGGTTGGCAAAATTTACTAATTTGGATGAAGGTTTTGAGACCGAATTCCAGTCTTCAATGAACACTGACAGTATTTCACCTAGTCAATTTTCTAGTGCAAATGATGCTTTTGGAAATATGGGCGCTGATGACGACGATGTTCCTTTTTAATTTAAGCTTCATTTATTCACATGGTTTTTCGTAAAATATTTCATGAGTATCAAATCTATTTTTGTTTTTTGATATTAATGTTATTCAGTACTTCAGGATTCGCGTCATATTTGTTGATCCCGATGGATGAAGCTTCTCAGAAAAATCATTTAAAAGCTTATGGTATCACTTACTATTCACTACTTCAGGGAAATAAAGTGCAGTGGTTACTCAACTATAGAGGGGGCTCGTTTCTCCTCGAAGATCACGAAGCCTATCGAAATGAATGCACAATCAGAGGCGTTTCCTATGAAATTATTTCTGAAGCTGAAGCCGTTATAATTCTGGAATTGATTGCTAGCCCATCTCAAAACATGGAATCGGTGATTTTAGAAAAGGCCCCAAAAATAGCAGTCTATTCTCCAAAAGGTAAGCAACCCTGGGATGATGCAGTTACCATGGTCTTGCAATATGCCGAAATTCCATATGAACTTGTATATGATCAGGAAGTACTGGAGGATAAATTATTGCTCTATGAGTGGTTACATCTGCATCACGAAGATTTTACAGGACAGTTTGGGAAATTTTATGGAGCTTTCAGAATGGCTCCCTGGTATATTGACAACAAAATAAAAGCTGAAAAGTATGCCACTGAAATGGGTTACCAAAAAGTTTCTGAACAAAAATTAGACGTTAGCCTAAAAATCCGAGATTATGTAATTGGAGGTGGCTTTATGTTTGCGATGTGTTCAGCAACGGATAGTTTCGATATAGCCCTGGCTTCAGAAGGGGTTGATATATGTGAAGTTATGTTTGATGGTGATCCTTCAGAAAAAGGGTATCAGCAGAAACTGGATTATAATAATACTTTTGCTTTTACAGATTTCGTATTGGAAAGAAACCCTGATATATATGAATTTTCAAATATTGACACGACTAGAAAAAGAAAGGTTCTAAAACCGGAAGACTATTTTGAATTAAAAGAATATTCTGCGAAATGGGATATGGTTCCCAGTATGCTTTGCCAAAACCACACCTTGCTGGTGAAAGGTTTTATGGGGCAAACCACTGCATTTAACACGGCATTGATCAAGCCAACGATAATGATAATGGGGCAAAACAATGTTAATGGAGAAGCCAGGTATATTCATGGTGTAAAAGGTAAAGGAATGTATACTTTTTTTGGAGGACATGATCCGGAAGATTATCAGCATAGGGTAGGAGACCCAAAAACAGAGTTGGATTTGCATCCGAATTCTCCTGGATACAGATTGATTTTGAACAATGTTTTGTTTCCAGCGGCAAAAAAGAAAAAGCAGAAGACATAATATCGAATGGATATTTTATAATTTAATTCAAATTCTACGATCTTAGCGTTTATGATAAAATTCAAACAAATATTTGGAAATAAGTATTTACTGATTGGGTTTATAGCTATTTATTTACTGAGGTTAGCAGCAAATCAATTTATGGGTTTGATGCCACAGGATGCTTACTACTATTATTATTCTGAGAACCTGGCCTTATCTTATTTTGACCATCCGCCCATGGTGGCCTATATGCTTAAATTGTTTAGCCTTTTTCTTGGCAAAAGTGTGTTTGCTGTAAAATTGACCGATTTCCTTATGACGTTTTTCTCTTTTTATGGATTCTATTATTTGGGCTCACATTTTTTATCACAACACAAATTAAATAGAACTGTTCTGTTCTATGGATCAACCCTTATGTTGACTGTGATTTCAATAAATACCACTCCGGATGTGCCCTTAATATTTTTTTGGACGCTATCATTGATTGCTATGTATAAAGCGGTTTTTAAAGATAAATTAGTGTACTGGATCCTTAGTGGAGTGTTGATAGGTTTGTCTTTTGACAGTAAGTATACAGCTGTATTTCTTTTGTTTGGGCTTGTGCTTTTTATAGGACTTTCAAAGAATCACAGACGTTTTTTGTTTTCAAAGGAATTGTTTTTGACACTTTTGTTTTTTGTGATTACAATTTCTCCAATTTTTATTTGGAACCTGCAAAACGATTGGATTTCATTTAAGTTCCAATCTTCAGAAAGGGCATCATCAGTAGATGGAATTAGTTTAGAGCCATTATTGTTTTTGGGTAATTTGGCTACACAAATGTTTTTATTGCTTCCGGTCTTATTTGTCGGAATTATGATTGTACTTTATAAATCAGGAAGTAAGTTTATAAAAAAGAGAAAGCTTCCCGATGAAAAAACTTTGTTTCTGCTATCATTTGCTGTTCCTATTATCGGTTTCTTTTTTGCAATTTCAACCATTTATTGGGTGAAGTTGAATTGGATGATGCCTGGTTATATTACGGCCATTGTGTTAGCCGGAAGGTATCTAAAGGAAAAAGCTTTGGGCTATCAAATTGTAGTTTCTCTTGTGCTTCATGTTTTACTTTTTATTCAGATCGCCTTTTATCCTTTTAATATCACTTCGGATGACACCTGGTTCGGATGGGAAGAGTTGTCAGAGGAGGTGAATGACTTATCGAAAAGATTTCCGGATAGTTTTGTTTTTTCAGACGATGGTTATAAAACGACTGCCGTGCTGAATTTTTATTTGGACCAGCAAATTTATGCCGGTAATATAATAGGGAAACACGCTTTGCAATACTCAGTAATTGATACCGATTTAAGTTTATTGGCAGGAAATAATGCCCTGTATATAGACTCTGAAAAAAGATTTAAAACCTTAGATAAATCAAATAAGGTACCTGAATTATTGAATCAATATTTTGATAAGATTGTTGAACTTGAGCCGATTGTAATCAGAAACAAAAAGGGTGAGGCCTTAAGGAAATATTTCGTTTATCAATGTCAAGATTATTCATTGAATCCTAAATAATTGAAGGGTTGACCTAAAGTCAATCCTTAAAAAATTATCGCTCCAGCCATTTTCGTGCATTGGTAAAGGCTTCAAGCCATGGGCTCACCTCATCTTTTCTGATTGACGGGTAATTGGCCCAATTCCATTGAAAGATAGATCTTTCAATATGCGGCATCATTACTAAGTGCCTTCCATCATTACTCGCCATCATAGCCGTGTTGAAATCAGACCCGTTTGGATTAGCAGGATACGATTCGTATCCATATTTGCCAACTATATTATACTTTGACTCATCATAAGGGAAACTGAATTTGCCTTCACCATGTGAGATCCAAACCCCAAGTGTAGTTCCCTCCAGGCTTGATAACATCACAGAATTGTTTTTCTGAATTTTAACAGAGGTGAATCCACTTTCATGTTTAAAAGATTCATTATGCAGCATCTTAGGCTTAAGCTCATGATCAGGATTGATCATTTCAAGCTCTAAAAATAACTGACATCCGTTACAAATACCAACAGATAAGGTATCTTCTCTGTCAAAGAATTTTTTCAGTGTTTTATTGGCGCGTTCATTGTACATAAAGGCACCAGCCCATCCTTTGGCTGAACCCAATACGTCTGAATTAGAAAATCCTCCAACGGCTCCTATAAACTGGATATCTTCCAGCGTTTCTCTACCACTGATAAGGTCAGTCATATGAACGTCCTTAACGTCAAACCCAGCCAAGTACATGGCGTTTGCCATTTCTCTTTCGCTATTGGATCCTTTTTCTCTGATAACAGCAGCTTTAGGACGAGCCTGAGTATTCATTATTTGGGGTAATTTTCCCGTAAAATGAGCGGGGAAATTATATTGCAAGGCCTGATTTTTATATTGGTCAAAACGCGTTTGAGCAAGATTGTTTGCTGTCTGTTGCTTATCCAGTAAATAAGAAGTTTTAAACCAAAAATCTCTGTATTCAGCAATGTTAAACTGCAAGTCAAAATTGATGATTTCTAAATTGGGCCCTGCAATAGCTTTACCAATTTTGTGAAACTCAATACGATTAGCTTCTAAAATGTCATCGACTAATTGTGAATCGTTAGATTGGAAGATCACACCGCTATTTTCAGAAAACAATAGTTTTACAGCATCCTTTTCCTGTATTAAACTAAGGTCAATTGCAGCTCCCAGGTTATTTTCTGCAAAACACATTTCCAAAAGCGTAGTAAGCATACCTCCGGCAGAAATATCATGTCCGGCAAGAATATGGTCTTTTTTGATCAATTCCTGAAGGGTGTTAAAACAGGTTTTAAAATAGTTATCGTCATTAATAGTAGGCGTTTCTGTACCAATGCTATTCTTGATTTGTGCAAAACTGGATCCTCCTAACTTATAGTTGTCTTTTGAAAAATCTATATAATAAATTTGGTTTTTATCAGTAATTTGAAAAACGGGTTCAACAACTTTTCGAATATCCGCGCATTCACCTGCCGCAGAAATGATAACGGTTCCCGGCGCAATAACTTCATCATCCGCATATTTTTGCTTCATTGATAAAGAATCTTTCCCGGTTGGCACATTGATTCCCAAGGCAATGGCAAAATCTGACACGGCTTCAACCGCATTATACAATCTGGTATCTTCCCCTTCATTTTTACAGGGCCACATCCAGTTGGCTGACAGTGCGACAGATTGTAAATTGTCTTTTAAAGGAGCCCATACGATATTGGTGAGTGACTCTGCAATGGCATTTTTGGAACCGGCTTTTTCGTCTATCAGAGCACTAGCTGCTGCATGACCGATTGAAGTCGCGATTCCTTTATGACCTTTATAATCCAGGGCCATAACCCCTACATCATTTAAGGGTAATTGTAAAGCACCTGCACATTGCTGTTTGGCTACTTTTCCACCAACACACCTGTCAACCTTGTTTGTAAGCCAATCTTTGCAAGCCACAGCTTCCAACTGTAGCATATTTTTAGTGTCCTGATAAATATCTTCTGCAGTATAAACGATCTCTTTATAGCCTCGTTTTATCGTTTTATCATTCATGATAGTTTTAGGGGAGCTCCCAAACATATCCGCAAGGTCAAAATCCATGGGCTTTTGACCCGTTTTTTCCGATTTAAAGGAAAATCTCATATCATCGCTTACCTTACCGACGTCGTAAATTGGAGAACGTTCTCTATCAGCAATCCTGTGCAAGTAAGCAAGGTCTTTTTCGTGAATGACCAAGCCCATTCTTTCCTGGGATTCGTTGCCAATAATTTCTTTTGCAGACAGGGTTTTGTCTCCCACAGGCAAAGCGTCAAGGTTTATGATTCCGCCGGTTTCTTCAACCAATTCTGAAAGGCAATTCAAATGCCCTCCGGCACCGTGATCGTGAATGGAAATGATCTTATTTTCGGGCCCTTCCACCATTCCTCTTATTGTATTGGCAACCCTTTTCTGCATTTCAGGATTCGATCTTTGAACAGCATTCAGGGTTATGGCACTGTTAAATTCTCCGGTATCTGCCGAAGAAACTGCAGCACCTCCCATGCCTATTCTATAATTATCCCCACCGAGTAGAACGATGGAATCTCCTTCACTCGGTTTTTCTTTTAAGCTGTCAATTTCTTTTCCATAACCAATACCGCCAGCGAGCATGATTACCTTATCAAAACCTAGTTTTCTATTGTTTTCTTCGTGCTCAAAGGTAAAGAGCGAACCTGAGATCAAGGGTTGTCCAAATTTATTGCCAAAATCAGAAGCACCATTTGAGGCTTTGATTAAAAGCTCTATCGGGGTTTGGTACAGCCATTTTCTTTCTGGCATTGTTTCCCATGACCTGCCTTTTGAAAGACGGGAATAGGGTGTCATATAGACGGCTGAACCAGCCAGAGGTAAGGAGCCTTTACCACCTGCAAGACGATCTCTGATTTCTCCACCCGAACCTGTTGCAGCCCCATTAAAAGGTTCTACAGTAGTGGGGAAATTATGCGTTTCTGCTTTTATAGAAATAACCGATTTAATAGATTTGGGCTCATAAAAATCAGGTTTGTCCGATGATTTAGGCGCAAACTGCTCAATAACAGGACCTTGAATAAAGGCGACATTATCCTTATAAGCAGATACTATAGTATTTGGATTTTCTATGGAAGTCTTTTTGATCATTTTAAAAAGAGAACTCTCTTTTTTTTCTCCATCAATTACAAAAGTTCCATTAAAGATTTTATGTCGACAATGTTCAGAATTTACCTGTGAAAAACCAAAAATTTCTGAATCCGTAAGTTTCCTGTTTAGCTTGGTGGAAAGGTCATCCAAATAAGTTATTTCCTCTTTATTTAGAGCCAGTCCTTCAGTATTATTATATGCGGCAATATTGTCAATTTCACGAATAGCTTCCGGCTCAATATTTACCGTAAACAGCTCCTGATCCAAGCTTTCATAATGATGTTGAATCATTGGGTCAAATTTGGGCTGATCATCTTCAGTCAGAAAAAATTCCTCAATACGCTTTAGCCCTGAAATACCCATGTTTTGCGTAATTTCCACAGCATTTGTGCTCCAAGGACTGATCATTTCTTTTCGTGGTCCAATAAAACTACCCACAAAGGATTTTTTATCGACCAATTCGGCATTACCGAAAAGCCAGGTTAATTTTTGAATGTTTTGCCCATCAATTTCTAAAGGAGAAGCAACTGCAAATACCGTTTGGTTTTTAATAAAAAAGTAGATCATTTGACTGATATTATCGTGATGATTTTGAAAGATGCAAATTTAATCAATTGACCTTGCAATATTGATGCATATGTTAATAATATTCAATAAATACTTAAGGGTTAATATCAGGTTTAAATGCTTATCTGCATAAACAAGACAAGCTTTGGTAGCTTCTGTGGCATAAGTTTCTAAGGCCCCACCTGTTGGAGGTAAAGAGATAATCAATATTCATTTCTCAGCCAAATTTTACAGCATTAAGTCCCAGTTTTACTGAATTATGATTTTCTTTCCAGCAAGGCCATATAAAAACCATCAAATCCAGATTTTACCGGAGAAACTTTTTGGTCCTTTACAAAAGTGAATTCAGGATGATTCTTTAAAAAAGCCTTTACCTGAAGTTCGTTTTCAGAAGGTAAAATAGAACAAGTAGCGTAAACCAATTTCCCTCCTTCTTTTACCATTGAAGCATATTGGTCTATTATCTCAGCTTGTGTTTTTTTTACCCTTTCTAAAAATTCAGGATTGAGCTTCCATTTCGAATCGGGGTTTCTTTTTAAAACACCCAGGCCGCTACAGGGAGCATCAAGCAGTACACGGTCAACCTTTCCTTTCAGCTTTTTAATGGATTTAGTTCCTTCTATCGGTCTGGTCTCAATATTATGTGCCCCATCCCGTTTGGCTCGTTTCTTTAATTCTGCCAGTTTATGTGCGTGAATATCCATGGCAATGATCTGCCCTTTGTTTTCCATTAGCGATGCTAAATGCAGTGTTTTGCCCCCAGCTCCGGCGCAGGCATCAACCACTTTTTGCCCGGGTTGAACATCCAGAAACGGAGCTACTAATTGAGAAGAAGCATCCTGAACTTCAAAATAGCCCTTTTTAAAGGAATCCGTTAAAAATACATTCTTTCTTTCCACCAGTACCAGGGCATCAGGTGATCTGGGAACCATTTCAGTATCTACTTCCTCTTCGCGTAATTTTCTTTGTAAATCTTTCTTACTAATCTTTAAGGTATTGACACGAAGGACGACTCTGGCTTGTTTATTTAATTCTTTAATTTCTGCATCCCATTTATCACCAAGTTCAGCTACCGCAACTTCATCCATCCAAT
>JAUXCI010000172.1 GCA_030618945.1 Flavobacteriaceae bacterium | reverse complement strand
TTTACCTCCTCCTGTTTGCCAATAAAGGAGGAGCTTCACCATTAAAAGGATTGCTTCTGCCAATGCTTTTTACGCCTATACCCGAAGCATTGATTACTGCTCTACTGCCATAGCGATTTCTTATCCGATCCATGGCCTGGTATAAACTGATTACTTTATCACAGTCTTCAAAAAGGTTGATCTGATGACCTCCCTCCACCAGATGACTAAAATTTATCCCGATCAGTCTTACTAAAAGTCGACGTTGGTATAAGCGTTTAAACAATTCCATCACTACAGGGAAAATGGTATGATCAGAAGCACTATAAGGAACCCTTTTTTGCATGGTATAGGTTTGGAAATCAGAATACCGGAGTTTGACTGAAATACAGGCTGTCAGTTTATTTCCATTGCGCAGCTGGTAGGAGAGTTCCTGAGCCATGGCTGTAAGAATAGTCTTTAATTTTGTAATATCCGTAGTATCACGGTCAAAGGTTCTTTCTGTAGAGATCGATTTTCTTTCCTGGTATTGGATTACGGGCGTGTTATCAATACCATTGGCCTTTTTCCAGATAGAACTTCCGTTCTTACCTAATACCTTTGACATCATTCCCAAAGGCATTTCCTGTACCGTTTTTATTTTTTTTATACCCAGATCGCATAATGACTTATAGGTTACTTTTCCTACCATGGGGATTTTTCTGACCGAAAGGGGTGCCAGAAAAGGTTTTTCTTCTCCACTGATTATTTTGATCTGGTTATTGGGTTTGGCTTCACCTGTAGCAATTTTTGAAACAGTTTTGTTGATAGACAAACCAAAAGAGATGGGTAAACCCGATTCTTTGATAATCTTGGTTCTCAGTTCTGAAGCGAGTTTATGAGACCCAAAAAACGTATCCATCCCTGTAAGGTCAATATAAAATTCATCAATGGATGATTTTTCATAAAGCGGAACAGTCTCTTTAATAATGTCGGTGACCATATTGGAATATTTAGAATAGATTCCTGAGTTGCCCCTCAGTATTACAGCTTCGGGGCAAAGCTGTTTGGCCATACGCATAGGCATGGCAGAATGGATACCAAATCTGCGGGCCTCATAACTGCAGGAAGCCACAACGCCTCTGTCTGAGGTGCCGCCTATTAATACAGGTTTGTTGTTTAACTTGCTGTCTATAAGTCTTTCACAAGACACGAAGAAGGTGTCTAAATCCATGTGAAGGATATTCCTCTCGTTTAAGTGTATCATGATTTAAGTTGTTTCGGTTCGTCTTCGGCATAACGGGGATCTTGCATCACGCCAAGCTTTTCCATAAAATCAATCTCAATGCTGATGCTGTCGAATTCTTCCATAACCTTCCCTGACAATTTATAAACACCCCTTCCTCTAAATGGATATTTTTTGGCTGCAGGAGGAAAATGCACCGTATCAATATAATCCCCGTTTTTGTCTAAAAAAGTGCCAAAATACATACTGTCTCCTTTATGGGTAGAAGTATTTTTAATCGTTACATAATAGCCATAGGCCACAACGGTCTTATGGATGTAATTTATAAAGTCTTTGGCAGGAATGGAAGCAGCTATCTTATCGGTCACCAACTCAAAAGGATCACAAAGCGAAAATCCAAGGTATTCGATTTCATCAAAGGCATCCTCATACCTGGAACTGGGCAACTGGGGGGTTTGATAAGTGATCTTTTCAGTTTTGAATAAGGTGATAACCTGTTCTTCCAGGTTAACCTTGTTGATCTTCATATAGGCCTCCCATAGTAATTCCCGCTTATTTCTTCCGGTAAATTTAAAAGCGTTGATCTTGATCAGGATAGAAATTTGCTCTATAGAAATGGGGACCCTGTAAATAAAATCATCCAGGTCAGTATAATCTCCGTTTTTAAACCTTTCCATAACAATCTTTTTGGCATTGGCCGCTTCAAAGGAATAAAGTAGTATAAAGCCCAGATAGATATGTTTTCCTTCAATACGGGATTCGTAACTGCTCTTGTTGATGTGAGGAGGATGAATTATTGCACCGTGCATCTTTGCTTCGTGAAGATAGAGGTCCACTCTGTAAAATCCACCGAAATTGTTAATGGTGGCTACCATATATTCAAGAGGGTAATAGGCTTTTAGGAATAAGCTTTGGTAACTTTCTACCGCATAAGAAGCAGAATGCCCTTTGGCAAAAGCATAGCCGGCAAAGCTCTCTATCTGCCTCCAGATTTCTGTGGTTAATCCATTGGAATGTCCTTTTTGGCTACAATTATTAAAAAACTGGCTTTTTACTTTTAAAAATTCTTTCCTCGATCTGAATTTACCAGACATCCCCCGCCTCAGCATGTCTGCTTCTCCCAGGGTAAGTCCTCCAAAAAAGTGGGCCATTTTGATCACGTCCTCCTGATAAACCATAACGCCATAGGTTTCGGGCATGATCTTTAAAAGTATAGGGTGAGCTTCTTTTCTCCTTTCCGGATGACGATACCTTAAAATATATTCTCTCATCATCCCTGATTTAGATACTCCCGGCCTGATCACTGAACTAGCCGCTACCAATCCCAGGTAGTTATCTACCTGTAATTTTTTTAGCAGCATGCGCATGGCAGGTGATTCTACATAAAAACAGCCTATGGCCTTGGCATTTTTTAACAGGTATTTTATTTTCTTATCCTCTTTGAATCGCTTGATGTCATGGATGTCAATAGGAGGGATGTCAGGCTTGTTATACCGTACAATTTCTACGGCTTCCTTGATCTTTCCCAGGCCCCTCTGGCTTAGGATGTCAAATTTATAGAGACCTATATCCTCGGCTACGACCATGTCAAACATGGTGGTGGAAAAGCCTTTAGGAGGTAAAAAAGTGGCGGTATAATGACTGATGGGTTTTTCAGAGATCAAAATACCTCCGGCATGGATTCCCAGATAATTTGGGAAGCCTTCGATAAATTTACTGTAAGCGATAACCAGCTTTGATAAAAAATCCAAATGATCAATATGAAAACGTCCTTTAGAGAGTTTATCGATTTCCTCTTTAGGCAATCCAAACACCTTGCCGAGTTCACGAACAGAGGCCTTAAATTTAAAAGTGTTGTATACGCAGATCAAAGCCGTGTTCTTAAATCTGTTAAAGATGAAATGGGTGATATCATCCCTGTCGCGCCAGGAAAAATCAAGATCAAAATCAGGCGGATTCTTTCTGTATAAGTTGATAAATCTTTCAAAATAGAGGTCCAGCTCAATGGGGTCAACATCCGTAATGCGCAGGAGGTAGGCAACAATACTGTTGGCCCCGCTTCCTCTGCCAACATAATAATAGTTTTTACTTCTGGCGTATTTTAAAATCTTCCAGTTGATCAAAAAATAGGAAACAAATTCTTTTTGCTGAATGATCTCCAGTTCTTTTTCAAGTCGATTAAAAATGCGTGTTCCTAGTTTTTTATAGCGATACTTTAAACCCTGATAAGCCAGTTTACGCATGAGTCTAAAGTCAAGCGCCTCATTATTGGTATAGGTTTTTTGGTTTTTAGGGATGCTATTGTCAAATTCAAACTCAATAGTACACTGCTCCAGGATTAATTGGGTATTGCTAATGATCTCGGGAAAATCTTTGTAAAGCTCAAAAAGTTCTTCGGAAGACAGCATTATGTCTTTTTCATTTCCCTGTTCTGAAACGGGTAGTTTGCTCAATAAGGTATTGTTATCAATGGCTCGTAATAAACGATGCGTATTAAAACCTTTTTTATTTTGAAAAGAAACTGTTTGAAGGATGACCAGCTTGCTCATCGGCCACTTTTTTTTTGAAAATTTTAATTTTGGAATATCATCAGGCCTGACCCCCAGAAACTCGTTATTTTTTAAAGGGCCTTGCATATGCTTTGAAAACGGATAGACCACAAATACTTCAGCTAAGTCAGCCGGTTTTGGCGGCAGGTTGAATCCTTTTTGATGCAGAAACCCACTCAGGTATTGATTGATATACTGGAAGCCTTGATTGTTTTGAGCCAGCAATATAAACTCCTGTTTCACCCCATTTCTAAAATCAACACCCAGTACCGGTTTGATATTGTATTTAGCAGCCAATCGCACAAAATCTATACAGGCAGTGGTACTGTTTATATCAGTTAAAGGCAAAGTGTCCAAACCTTTATGCCTTGCTAGTTGCAATAATTCTTCGGGCTTTATCGTGCCGTATCTCAAGCTGTAGCAGGTGTGAGTATTTAAATACATAGTGCGTTAAAAGATAATTTTTGAATATGAAACAAAATTAGGTTATATTTGTACCAGACCCTGATAATATATGTACCATTATGAGTTTTATTGCAAATAACATCAAACACTTGAGAGAGCTAAAGAATCATACCCAGGAATTCTTTGCCAATGAATTGAATATTAGTCGCGAGCGTGTGGCCTCTTATGAACAAGGTCGTTCGTCACCACCGGTTGAGATTTTGATTGCCCTTTCAAATTATTTTAACCTGCCTATTGATGTACTGATCAAGAATGACCTTTCCAAGGCAGAAGATGCTTCGTTTATTCACATTGGAAACCAACGCATTTTATTTCCGATCAAAGTGAATGAAAATAATGAAGACATGGTTGAAATTGTTTCAGATGATGCTTCCGCAGGATATTTGAGAGGTTATTCGGATCCTGAGTATATTGAAAGTTTAAATGATTTAAAACTACCTTTTTTACCAATGGGAAAACACAGGGCATTTCCCATTAAAGGTGATTCTATGCTACCCATCAAAAGCGGTTCTTTTATTATTTCCAGATACCTGGAAGACATCGGCTATTTAAATAGTGGGAGTACTTACATTGTACTGACCCACAATGATGGTTTGGTTTACAAAAGGGTGTACGATAAAATTGAAGAGCACCAGTGTTTGTTAATGGTATCTGATAACAGAAAATACGATCCCTATTATGTTCCGGTAAATGAAATTCTCGAGTTATGGGAGTTTACCTGCCATATTAACTTGAGCGAATACGATGAGAGCGAGATCAACACAGAGAGCGTTGCTCAAATGCTTACCAATATTGGGGTACAGCTGGAGTCTATCAAAAAGAAAGTAAGTTAATAAGATTACTCACCCCTTTATTTCTGAGGGTTCAGTTGCGGCGTGATCACCTCGGGATATTACATCATTATTTCATTATATCCTTCCCTCATTATTTCATTTCTTTGTAAAACCTATGAAATTTAGATTCCTGATAATATTCTTCATTACTTTTCAAGCAGCCTCGTCACAAGTTGGAGGAGAAAGGATCTATAATTTTTTGAATATACCTACCTCTGCAGCTCAGGCTGCTTTGGGCGGAGAAATATTGACTATTAAGGATGATGTCAACCAGCCTTTGTGGAATCCTGCGACAATAAGCAGGTATATGGATAACCATGTGGGTGTAAATTATGTAAATTATTTGGCAGATGTAAATATGGGCTCAGTTACTTTTGCCCACCTGGTCAACAGACGATTTGGCACCCTGCACGAACTCGGACCATAACATATTCGGCCTTTCAGTCAATTATAATTGAACATGTTGAAATGGAATAGATTTTTTTTAAATGTTTGCAAATCTCATTTGATGCATGTCCGTACTGTACAGCTATTCCTCTATATTAATGACGGTGGTCAGAGTTTGTAATGGACCAAGTTTGTTATGGTCCGATGCGAGTTTTCCAGTAACAGAAAAATACAACTCCTTTTTTAATCATATTTCATCTCTTCCTTTAAGGTACATGATCAAGGAATAATGAAGGTATACAGAATACATTTATAG
>JAUXCI010000049.1 GCA_030618945.1 Flavobacteriaceae bacterium | reverse complement strand
GAATCTTTTCAAATATTACAGGGTATGCTTTTTCAGAATTTTTTGAATGTAAAAGACCTGATTTTTTTGAAAAAGTTGATGGGTCAATTAGAAATGTTCCCAATGCGCTTGGTGTTATTGACTCAACGGTATCATCGAAGGAGCATGTTCTTTATCATCTTTATAGATCTTATGTGAAAAAAAAGGATCCTGCATTATTTTGTTCATATCGACTTAGCCAAAAAGGTAGTTATAAAGACTATTGGCATCCTTATAATACTCAGATGCAATTAGATTCTTATAGAATAAAATTCCCGATGGGTGGGTTTGCTCGTTACTTTCTAAATTTATGGTCTGCTGGCGCTGAAAAAGTATTTTCTCAAGAGGAAGTGGATGCTTTTAATTACATTGGTGCTGATGGATCCGCAAATTGTCATAAACGAGTCATTAGTTTGATCAGGCGTAGATCAGAAATAATGGAAAGTGATAGAAGATTAATTGACACAGGAGTTGATATTTGGAACCAGGACAAAGAAATAGATAATGTGGAAAAACATTTATGGCCCGTTTCTGATGTTTATTCTTTGGTATCTGATAATGGCATGCCTGTTATGGCAGATGCATCGAGCCTTGATCGCTTAACTGCAATATATAACACTGAATGGGTACTTATTGGGGGTATTGATAGGGCTGATCCAATGAAGAGACGAACTGCAGCAAGGTCAATATTCACAGTTGTTGCTAAAGGGCTTGCAGGCAGCTTAAACAATCCTAACATCGGACAAATACAATCAGCCCCACATGTGCCGCAACTGAATAAAAAACAAAAAGTTAGACCTGAACTTGAGATGGCGTCTTTAAGCTATATTTATTTTTTACTTAATGTTGTAGATATAGAAGACCACTCGTTAGAGGGATTTAAAACAAATATACTTCTTTCTCATGAAGAATATGGAGGGCTTGATGTTGTCGGTTCTGAGCGATATGGTGCTTGGGATATGGTCCCCTG
This sequence comes from Flavobacteriaceae bacterium, assembly GCA_030618945.1. Lineage (GTDB taxonomy): Bacteria > Bacteroidota > Bacteroidia > Flavobacteriales > Flavobacteriaceae > Lutimonas. Next base: position 11,090 of record JAUXCI010000049.1, on the reverse strand, counting down.
GGGCGATGACAATGGCATAAAATTTGATTTAGTTCATCCTAATTATAGGGTTCAATTAGCAATGTTTACATATCTCTATACTATTATAAGCCAAGGACGTTTTAAGGGACCACCAAGTTCTGTCCCTGGTTCAAAATTGGATGATATTGTTAGAGAGGAGATGACCTATTTTGACCATGATGATACGACAAAATGGTTTGGCTCGCCTGAGAAAAAACTAAAACGAGGTGTCCAGGACGATTATATTTTTGCGTTGGCTAATGGGATATATGCTGGTCGTTTTTTAGCTGTTGACGATTTTAGAAGTCGGTCTGGAAAAGCATTTTGGGGGACGTTCATGTCTCCGTCTGATTTAAAAGGAGACTGGAAATAATGGAAAATTGGAAAGCAAAAGATTTTGTGGAATATATTGATGAAAAATTTAATGAAGCCAAACACAATAAGATTTCAAGAATTAATATTGATTGGGGTGGATGGTCCAGGGAAATGAATATTATCCTACGTGATCGAATTAATTCGAAAAAGGATATTGAAGGATTACGATTGAAACATGTAATTGCTTATTGGACGACTAAATCTCAAATTTTGGAATTTTATTATAAAAGCAAAATCTTAAATGCTGGTAAAATTAAACGAAGGAAAAAGGAAGCAAAAGATATTCGAAAAGGTATCATGACCGGTAAGGGGCTCAGAGAATTTGAATTGAATGCAGCAATAGTTTCTAAAATCTTAAAAAACCAATAGTATGGAGGGTTAAAAGAAATGGACAAGAACGATGCCTTACAACAATTGCTCGAAATGGATGAATCCGATTTAGAAAAGGTTAGTTTTACGCTTCCATCAATTGTCCTTGCCGAACCATATAGGGATGCTGATGGTTTTGCAACTCCATTAGGAACACAGAAAGAAGAAATGGCTACGACAAGGACCGCTTTGCAACAGGATTGTTGGGATAAGTTTAACAAAAACCCACAAGTCAACACTTCAGTCAGGGGCGTTGTCGGTAGAATCACAGGCATGGGGTTCGAGGCTACATCTGAAATCATACAAATACAATCTGCAATTGAAGAGATAGAATTGGATTGGAGGAATAGGCTTTATAATAATTGGCGGTCTTATGTTGGTAGGGCCTCAGTTGAAGGTGAATTGTTTTTAATCTTCACTGTGCACCCAGATGGTTTTATTGAAGTTGATTTTCTCGATCCAAGTTTACTCCCTTCTGGTGGTGATGATGATACTGGTATTATTTTTCATCCTAAGAAGTCGTCCTTGCCTATTCTTTATTTAATCACCGATGAGAATGATAAAAAAAAGCTTATACCGAGTATTTTTGTTGCCAGAGATCCTAATCTGTTAAATGATGTCAAATCACATGATGATTATGACGCTCCATTACTCAATGAGTCTAAAGACACCCATCAAGCATATGAATCAATTGGCGGGTTTAAACAATTTATTGTAGCATGGGATAAAGGGTTCGCTACCCGCAGGACGGTTTCTTATCTTCGTACCACACTTGAATGGCTTAATGCTTATGAAGATTTAAAAAAATATGAAATTGATCATAAAAAATCAGCGGGTGCATATGTATGGGTTTTTACATTTGACGATGTAAAAGCTTTTAAATTGTGGGCTAATCTTACAGACGATGAGAGAGCAGCTACGGCATTGACTCAACGTATCTCACCTGGGAGTCGTTTATTTATACCACCAGGCATGAAACTTGAAGCTAAAAACCCTAATCTCCCTAATATTTCTAATTCAGATACCGATATCTTGCAGATGGTAGTGTCTGGTTTAAATGAATCGTCTGATGTTACAACCGGATCTGTAGGCGGTACTTTTGCGTCAGTAAAGGCTACGAGAGGGCCAATGTCTGATAGAACATCAGATGAGGTCGCTTATTTTGACAGATTTTATAAATTCGATTTTTGGGGAAGTATTTTTTTTCTTAAACATAAAGTCTCTGATTTTCCAGAATTTTTTGAAATTGAGGAAGTTATTGCTTTTAAGAATGGGGAAAATGTCCTTGGCAAAAAGAAATATAGAGCTGAACAATTAGTTGATACCTCTTATCCCATTTCTGAGACTATTGATCTTCAAGATCGTGTGAAGGCCATGTTGGGCTCTAAACATGGTCCATTACCAGAAAGTATTGGTATCCCCCCTTCCGAAGCTGCTAAAAGGTTAGGTATTGGTAATTATGGCCGTAATCGTTTAAGGAAGGCTACTGAGGATAGGAAATACCCTCCACTTGTGTATTCAATCGATTCTGGTGGAATAGAATCTACACAGGAAAAAGCAGAAGGTGAAAAACCTAATGTCAATGATAAAAAAGACAAACCTAAAGCCAACCAACAAACTAAAAAGTAATTACAAAAAATTAATTTAAATTACGAATGGTGAAAAAAATGGAATGTGACTCACAAATAGAATTCAAAGAAGATAATGATGCTTGTTTATCATTAATGATTGATACTTTTGATCGGCTTATAAAAGAAAACCCTGATGATGTTTTTGAGTTTGAGGCTAACGTCATTAAATTATCAGAAAAATTAATAAAGGGGATTAAGATTTAATTGACTTCTGGTGAATATGGTATACCTTTTTGTCTTGGAATCATTCCAGATAAATAATCACTTGATTAATATTAAACATTGATTTATATATAGATAATTAGTTTTTAACCTTGTGGTCTGGCCACCACAGGATTTATATTTAAAAAGGACAATACGGGGCCCCAAAATTCCGTGTTGTCCTTTTTTTTTGGGAGTTCTTGATGAAAAAAAATAAAAAGAATATTATTTCAAAAGTACCTTCAGATGCTCTTTGTATTGGTTTTGAAGGCCCATCGGCATCTACTGCATTCGTTGGAGACGGCGAAAATAAAAAACCACAATTGAATATGGTTATTTATTCCGGTGGAATAGTGAAAAATCATTATTGGTGGGACAATCTTATTATAGACCTTTCTGGTGGTGTCTTTAATAAGAAAAAATATCCCATTCTTGAGGGCCATGATCGTTCGTCAAAAATTGCGTATATGGATGGACCTCCAATAATTGATAAGAATTTGAGAGTTGATCCTGGAAAAACATTTTTTGTATCGACACCTGAATCAGAACTCTTTCAAAAAGTATCTTCAGAAGGGTTTCCATATGAAGCCAGCGTTAGGGTTCAACCTCTTCTAATAGAAAGCATTGAAAAAGGTGCTGCGTCTGAAGCGAATGGAATCAAGCTCAAAGGACCAGGCACAATATTTAGAAAGTGGGAATTTATAGAAGGTTCGGTTTGTGTTTTTGGATATGATCGAAACACAAATTCTAAAGCTTTTTCAAATGAAGAGATTGATCTGGATTGTGAATTTATAGGTGAGACCTCTTCAAAGCGTTATCATTTTATTCAAAACTCAAATATGGAGGATACACACAGTATGGACAGGGAAACTTTGTTAAAAGAGCATCCTGATCTTGTTAAGGAGATTCAGGACGACGCTGTTTCGGTAGCGAAAAAAGAAACTGAGAATCAGTTTGGTGAGAAGTTTCAAGAAATTTCATCGAAAGTTTCTCAGTTGACCGAAATAGCGAAGACACAGACGGAAACGATTGGAGATTTAACTACCAAAAATCTAAGTTTGGAAAAAATTAATGCGGTCAGGGCTGAAACTGAACTTGAAAATCAAGCAAAAGGTGTTTGGGATGGCAAGCTAAATCTAAGTGGTCTTCCAAGCCATATGTTTGAAAAAGTTATGAAGCATGTAACTCATGGAACTTTTGTTGATATAAAATCAGGAGAATGTGATTGGAATAAATTCTCAGAGGCTGTTGATACAGAAATTAAGGATTGGGAGACTCGTTTATCCAAGAGTGCTTCTTCTGTTTTGGGTAGTGGTTATAACACCAGAACCAGTGAAGATGGGAATACCCATGAATCTGAGCTTGAGAAAGAAGATGATGTGGCTGTCGATGCTCTTTTTAAACTGGTTTCTAAAGAAAAAGAAGGAGACTCCTAATTATGGATAACTTTGGAGATACAGCATATATTAAAAGAGGGTTCCAGGTTGACCCCAAACGATTATTTTATTCAGACATAAAAATTGCGCTGAAAAAGATGGTCACTTTAGTTCCTGGGTATGGAATCCTTGAAGCCGGCACGGTTGTTGCAGCAATTACAGAAAGTACGAATCGTGTAAGTCAGCATGTCCCGTATGCTATTCAAGCACCAACGGTTGGGCTGCCATTTATTGGTGGAGCTTATTTGCTTGCTGATGGTGGATCGACGGATACTACAATTGATATAACATTACCGGATAGTTATAAATTCGCAGTTGGTGATCATATCGCAGGTGTTGATAGTGATGCTACTCCTATTGATTTGGCTGCGATTACTGCAATTGATCGTACAACTTATTCCAATAAAGCTGTGCTAACAATCGCACAGGTAGACATTTCTGCCTTAACGGTTGCTGCTGGTGCGATGATATTTATCCAGACACAGACGACGACTCCGTTCGTTGATGCAGTTTCAATCCTTACAGAAGGTGTTGATACTGGAGTTGGTTCAGATGCTAAAGGCGGGCAGGGTGCGGTAGTTATTTCAAACGCCATGCTCTATAAAGGTCTGATCCCGAATTATGATGCAGGCGCACTTACTGATATTGGGGCGGTTACTGACGGCCAGTATTTAGTCTTGAAATAATATTTTTATTTTTAGATATTATTGAAGACACTTTAAAAACTAACTACCTTTAGGAGGTAATTGTATGAAAAATGTATCGGAAATTCCTGAGCTGAGATTAACCAGGCTTACAAAGCTTATTAAAAAGTTCACGAAGGCACCGTCTCTTGTTCTGACAAAACTTTTTGGTTCTGACAAATGGGACTCTGACAATATTGAATGGAAGTCTGAAACTGGAAATAGAGGGTTAACGCCTTTCTCAGGTGAAAATGTTGAAGCTCCAAGAGTGGCTCCGACTGGTACTGCTGACCATAGTGCGAAGGCTGCGTTCTGGAAAGAAAAAATGTATTTGGGTTCAAAATTCCTTAATAACATTGCAACACCTATGGACTCAACTAAATACTACCAGGCTTCTAAATTTTTGGCGAAACAGACCATGATGCTTGCACATCGTTGTGCTCGTCGTGGGGAATGGCTTTTCGCTAAAATGTTGAGTACCGGCTCTTTCAGTTATAAAGACCCAGATGCCAATACAATAGCGATTGATTATGGGATTCCATCTGCAAACAAAGTCACTTTAGGTACAACGGAAAAGTGGGATTATACAGCATCAGACAGTACTACCAATATCCTCGGTGATATTATGGATGCACAGACTGTCGGTTCTAATTCCATTAGTGCCAGTTATACAAATGCGATTTTCACATCTGAAGTTTTAAAACTGATGATTATGGATACAGGTATTCAGAACCTCTTGACGAAATCAGCATTTGGCGATGGTGATCTTTTTGCCAGGCCATTGTCGGTACTTGGTTCATTACTAAACATTACCAATATGACTTTGTATGATGAAGCTTATCAGGTTAAATCTTGGCTGACTGGTGCGGTCGCCGCTGGTGCAGGCCCACATACTATTTCAGGTGATGATTTTACTGATTTTGAGGTCGGAATGACGCTTCAGATGGTGGATATTTCTTTAAATATTAACAATACAGAAGCCTTAACTATTACTGCTGTTGATGTAGTAGCTGGCACAGCTACCGCTACTGGTACTCTTGCAAGATCATATCAAAGTGGCCGTGATTTCTGTTATGTTACCAAGAAATTCCTGGAGACGAATAAATTTGTCTTGTATGCGCCTTCAGTTGAAGGAGTGCCTATATCTGAACTTGCTTTAGCGCCTTTTGCCCTTAGCAGGACGTGGGGGATAATGCTTGATAAAAATGAAGAATGGGACCCTGATGGAGTTTATATTCGTGCTCAGAATAAAGCTATTCCCGTTCTTTATTTCACAGATGCTATCTATCAATTAACAGTGTCTTAGTATCTAAATTGAATAATTTTCAAACGCAAATTATAATGTAGAAGAATGGGAGTTATTGCGATGAAAAAGGTCATTGTTAAAACGACAGTTAAAATCAATAGGGTTGTTTATTTAAAGGGTTCTGTTATCACAGAGCCCTTCCCTAAAGGCTTTCAGACAGAACTTGATAGTAAAGCAGGTACAATTGAATTAATACCTTCGGTTGATGTCCAGGTAGTTATGGAAACCCAATTTATTCCGGAAGTCCATGAAAAGCCAGAGAATATAGTTGGATCAGTCGAGTCTGAAACAGACAAGAAAATCAGGCTTAGGCAATATGCTATATCTGAGTTTGATGTTGTTGTACATCATAAATCAAGTCTAAAAAAAATAGAACAGGTTATTAAAGACCTTGAAGAAAAAAGGCATGCAGCAATTGCTCTTTCTGTAGATATGGATGTGATTTAGAATAAGAATAAAAGTTTAATTTATTTTACCTGGTGACTTATGACTTTAGATGAACTCGAACAAGAATTGGCTGCTGATGCGAGTTTCACAGGTTTTTTAAGCGCATCCGATTATACTTCTTGTTGTGTTGATGCCAGTAGAGAGACAGGTTGGGACTTTCCTGTTACCGATAATTTTAAAAGACTTTGGCTTAAAAATAGAGCTAAACGGCATGGGTATTTTTTGCTTTGGACTCAGGCTGCCAGGAAATTTAAGTTTGAACAGATTAATCTAAATCAACGTTTTGACCATTACGGTGAAATTATTAAAAAAATGGACGATGCTTTCGAAGTAATAAAAGATGAGTATCCAGAAATATTTTTAAATTTAGACTCAGATTCGAAAGTCAAGATGTTTGGTGATGTCGTCGGGACTGGATTGGTTTATGATCTAACCGGTAAAGATGTTACAAGGTTTATTGAATAATGGGATTAGGAACAGATATATTAGAAGTCTTTGAATTAGGGATTGGGTTTACGATTCTTAGATCTCCTGATAATATCACCGGTGAATCAGTACTTATAAAATCAAACGCTCAAATTACAAAACCTTTCATTAGAGAATTTTTTTTAGAGGTACAATTATCATATACTACTCAAGTGGTATCAGGAGATACAATCCAGTTAGCAGATGGGCGAATATGCATAGTAATGAATAGTACTCCTGATATATTTGAAGGTGATGTCTTTAGATATTCAGCAGTGCTTTATGTTTGTAATGTTACTGGAATTCTATACAGGCTTAGTGAGAGTAGAGATACTGATTACAAGCTTGCACCAGTATGGACTTCAATAGATGACACCTGCCATGCTGTAGTGACTGAATCTCAATACGGGAATGAGTTGGATGATGATGAAAAAGTTGGGCAAGTCTCTCGATTCGCAATCGATTGTTATTTGCCACACTCAAAAGGCGTACAGAAAGGTGACAGATTTTGGATTTCTGCAACAAAGTTTTTTAAAGTTGAACATCTTTTTACATGGAGTTTTAATGAGGTTGATAAAATTATGTTAACTGAAGATAATCGAGAGTGATAGTCGCTAATGATTAATATGTTTAAAGTTGGGCTTGTCCAATCAGATGTGACACGTTTTAATCGTGCGTTGGACAGAATTGCGCATAAGGCACGAACCCAAGAACAGATATTACCATTTAACGCATCAACCGATTATAAACATCTGCTCATTAGGAACATATTGACACAAAAATATGCAGGATCATATGCACCATACTCAGAACGGTATGCTAAATGGAAAGCGCAAACCATGATGATGGGATCACATTTTTGGATGTTATTTGGTGATTTACGTGAAAGTATAGCGACTTTTAAAGTCCCAGGCGGCTTTTTTTCAGGAATTCCAGTGGGTGCTTTTGACTCAGGCGGGAAATCAATGTTTGGCACACCAGACGAGTTGAAAGGTAAGAGTAAAAGAATATCGATGTACGGTAGAGCTATGGAGTATGGTATTGGCCAACCTGCCAGGCCACTTTTTGGCCCTACCTTAAATGAATATTTTTTAGGTGGGTTTTCACTTCGAGGATTGGAATCGTTGAATAAAATAAGATTGGGATGGAGATAAAGAAAACGATGCCTAAAACAATTGATGTCATTGCAAAAGATTTACATTATTTAACAGAGATCAAAGCAACAGAAATTAAAAAATTAAAAATAGCTTTTAATATGTGTGAAGGTGGGCCTGGTAGTACTGAAGAAGAAAAGCAAGCATGGTATTATTTTACTAATGAATTCTATCCATATATCGAAAAAATAGATAAGGAACTTAAAGATGGCACTTGATGCCACTGCCAAAAGAAATAATATCAAGATGTCAGTTAAGAAATATTTAATTGATAATTTTGAAACATCTCTTCAAAAAACTATTTTTTTTGATCTTGGTTTTTCAATGCCTAAATTGGATGCATTGAATGAATGGATATCGATTTCTTTTGGGAGTATGAGTAGACAAGGGCTGTCATATTTTAACGTCGATATTATTTTGGCAACAAGAAGAGATCTTGAGGGTGATGACTTAACAGCATTAGCGGACTTGGCATTTGAAGTAATGACTGATGCCGATCAAGCCGATGGTGTGCGTAGAATCGTTTTGTATGATGTTGCAGCAGATCCATGGGTTCAGGTCGGAATGTTAATAGTTACTGATATTATGGATTCTGGAGACATGGTAAGTTCGGATAAAACGAATTATCAAATTTTATCTTGTAGGTTAAAATGGGTATCAAAATGTTAAATAGTTCTAATAAATAAGGAGATAGAAAAATTATGGATTTTCCCAATGTGATAGGCCCTTATGGACCAATAAGGAACAAGATTATGTTCGAGACTACAGTGTCGCATTTGAATACACTTGAGTCTAATGTTAGCACATTCGAAACGTATCTGACAACCGGCCCTCGGATTTTTCAACCGGCAGCTTTAGCAATAGGCACTTCTTCAGCAGCAGATGTTTTAATGTTGCAGCCACTGATTGTTCTTAATGAAGGTGCATTGATTACAATTGCAGCGATTGAGATTGATGTCAGTGCACTTGCTGAAACACCTGTAGAGGTGACTACAACCCAAAAATATAGGTGCTTGCTTACTGCTGCACTCGCAGATGGGACGATAAATTTTGTCGAAGGGACAGCAGTCGCAAGCACAGCCGATGCTACTACTCCATCAGCTCCAACAGGTACTATAGGTTTTGGATATGTTGAAATAACGACTGCAGCATCAACCACATTCGGAACCACTGCCTTAACCGGTATATCAACATTTCATGATCTAATTACGCCATTACCATAATTGATATAGCGTGAAAGCATGAATTCTATTGATAGGAATATAAGAAAACGTACTATAATAAAATGTACTAAATGCGGAAAAGTACTTTTACATAAATTAAGCGATGGAACTTTAGAATTTGTTTTTGGTCGGAGTAAAGAAACTGAGATCCAAACAGGCGCCCCGATAAGAATGGAAATCAAAGGTTCTGTCAGAATGAAGTGTCTCCGCAAAAGTTGTAACAACTGGAATGAAATAAATGGGTTTTAACATTAAACAGGAGAATTTATTATGACACATGGACCAATTACAAAAAATCCAAGTGCGTGGGCTTTAGGTCTAATGCAGATTCGTGTCGGGCCGAGTCTTACCAACATTGCCAACATTGCGCCGGCATTGGGTGCTGTTAATTCTATTGGTGCATTGTCTGATACTAAATTTAATGCATCAGCGGAATTTTTCAAACAAATGTCGGGGTTTCCTTTAAGAGAAGATGGCGCTATTCCATTATCTGAAACGGCAAGTATTTCAGGTTCTTATAAAGAAATCACGCCTTTTAATGTTGCTATGGCAAGAGGATTGGACCCTACAGCCTCAGCAGCAGCATCAGCAATTGAAGATGTTGCTGTTAATACATCCGCTGGTACAACATCAACCGATCCTATAGCTGTTCTGGATGGGACACCTGCAGATTGGGGCGTAATTGATGATGAATGGACTGTTATTTTTGCCACGGCAACGACTGGATCAATTTTCGGTAAAGCGACAGGTCATGTCCATGATTTTACTGATCTAACGGCAATGGAGCCGGTTGATGGTAGTAGCAATAAATATTTTTCTATCCCTTCGGCTTTTTTTACAGGTACTTGGGCTGCTGATGATTCATATGTATTCTACACAACAGCCGGTGGAGATGATACTTATTCAAGTGTGCATTCAGGGTCATTCGGTTTAGGTGGGCTTGTTGCTCCAGTTGATATTCGTGTTGAAGGCGTTTATACCTTCCCAAATGGCATCAATACACAGACATATATTCTTCCGAGGGCCCAAGTTGAAGCTAACCTTGAACTTGGATATTCATCTGACAGTGAAGCTACGCCACCGATTATATTTAGTTCCAAGAATGCAAGTTCTGATAATGCTGCAGGGAATGCTGTATGGGATGCAATGCCACTTGGCCGAATGATTTGGGCGTAGTATTGTAGGCAAAATATAAAGCGATATAAAATAATATTTTCCAACCAACCATAATTATATGGAGATTTTAGGACATGAGTAAAATGAATCCGCAGGTAGGTAAGGTGCAAATTGGCATTCGTGAAAAGGATATTGAGATACTTGAGCTTTATCCATTATCAATTGCCAATCAACTTGAGATGTCAGCTTTAATACAAACGGCCATGCAGAAGTTCTTTGGTATTTCAACGATCAATAGTGAGCTTGATGAAGTTAATAGCGTCGATAGCTTTGAAAAAGCCCCTGATAAACAGGATGATATGGAGTTTATATCTTTCATCATTGAGTTGATACGAGAAAATATCACGAAGATTCTATCATTCATTACGGATTATTCGACTGAACAAAAAGCGGCTAAATTACTCTTTAAGATTACTAATAATCAGGCTGTTGACATTTGTTCATTAATTTATGCAATGAATTATGAGGAATCAGCAAAAAACGCAATCGGCCTCTTCAAAAAAGCGACAGGAAGTCTCCAAGAGATAGCCCCGAAGACATCCTTGAAGAGGCCGTTACCGTCGTCCTTGAAAAGTACTCCCAATTCGGGTTCGAGCATTTCTTCAAACTTAGTTACAGAGAAGG
>JAUXCI010000087.1 GCA_030618945.1 Flavobacteriaceae bacterium | reverse complement strand
GCATTATCAGCTTCAAGGCGTGTTCTGTAATTTCCAACCTGCAGTTTCCACTGAGGCGTACTAAAAATTATGGAAGTTTTAATGTCAGAAAAAAGCATGGAAAATTCCTCTTTGACCTCATAACATCTCTTTTCAGACCCATAATAGATTTGAATCTTAAAGCCTTGATGTTTGTCTATGCCTTTATTGTATTCTTTTTTTTGAGCGATCATTTCATCAACATGAGCGCTGGTTTCAATACGTATTTCGCCTTCATCAGTTTGACCGTAGACCATGAACTGACCAAAGCCTAAAAAGAGGAGGCTAATCGTTAATTTTAAATTTGATAATTGCGGCATAAAATATTTTTTTACAAATTTAAAAGATTATTTTTAGAACAAGCTTTTATTATTATTTAGAATCATTATAAATTAATAACATCCTTTTATTTACACTTTGTCTATACGCAAGAAAATGTATTTTTGCTAAATATTTTTACTTAACATGATTTTTATCATACTCGTAAGAAATATTGGAATCTTTTGCGCAATATATAGCGATTTTTAATATAACGTAAACAATGCAAATGAAAATTGTAATGCCAAGCAGTACATTTAAGAAATTCCTAACCAGCCTTTCTTTCATTTTTTTAATCTCTTTTAGTCTTACTGCACAACAGGGTGATCCGGTCAACGGAAAGAAATTGTTTAATACTAATTGTGCTGCTTGCCATAAAATGGACAAAAAACTTATTGGTCCGCCACTTGGAGGAATTGCCGATAGGAGATCCAATGAATGGTTACAGGCATGGATAAAAGACAACAACGCTTTAAGAGCCAGTGGTGATCAGGATGCTATTGATATTTTTGAGGAATATAATGGTATGCCAATGATAGCTTACCCTCAGTTTTCTGAACAAGACATCAATGATGTATTGGCCTATACAAATGGAGAGCCAGCAGAAGCTAAGGCTGACGTGGCAGCAACGCAAGAAGTTGATCCGATGGTAGCAGTGGGTAAAAAATTGTTTCAAACCAATTGTGCTTCGTGTCATAAACTTGATAAAAAGTTAATTGGTCCTGCACTTGGCGGGATGGCTGATAGAAGAAGTGATGAGTGGTTGAAGGCATGGATTAAAGATAACAATGCCTTAAGGGCAAGTGGCGATAAAGATGCTATTGATATTTTTGCTGAATATAATGGTATGCCAATGACCACATTTCCTCAATTGTCAGATGAGGATTTAGAGGCTATTATTGCCTATACCACTGCAGGAGATATAAAACAAGTTGCAGCTGTAGAAGGTGAAGTAATGGCGACCCCAAGGAGTTCGACTGCCTGGATGAGTTATATTGTCATATTTGTTCTTCTCGGATTGATTGTTTGGATTTTTGTAGCCAGCAACAATGGATTTTTAAAGATAGCAGCTACAATCTTTGTATTGTTGTTGACGGGATATATTTTATTTGATACCCTTATGGATATAGGTATAGATCAGGATTATCAGCCTATTCAACCGATAGCCTTCTCACATAAAATACACGCAGGAGACAATAAAATAGATTGCCAATATTGTCATACTTCAGCAAAACACAGTAAAACTTCTGGCATTCCTTCAGTAAATGTTTGTATGAATTGCCACAAAAGTATTGCTGGATACAACGGACCTAATACCTCAGAAAAAGACAAGGCGTTTTACGATGCTGAAATTCAAAAAATATATGATGCCATTGGGTGGGATCCTGAAAACTTGCAATATATAGCAAACTATGAGCAAAAACCGATCAAATGGGTGAAGGTACATAACCTTCCAGATTTTGTTTATTACAATCACGCACAACACGTTACTGTAGCTGGTTTGGATTGTCAGAAATGCCATGGGCCAGTTGAGGAAATGGATGAAGTATACCAATTCTCTTCACTTACTATGGGTTGGTGTCTTGATTGTCATAAAACGACTGATGTTGACTTGAAAGGGAATGACTATTACGCTACAATTCATCAACAATTGGCAAAAACCTATGGTGTGGATAAAGTTACCATAGCTCAATTAGGTGGTACAGAATGTGGTAAGTGTCATTACTAGTATTAGAAAGAAAATTTATGCTAAACTTCTGTTTGGCTTTTAAAAAAATATAAACAATAAGATTAAATATGGCATCTAACAAGAAATACTGGAAAAGTGTTGAAGAACTAAACTCAAATAGTTCTATTGTTGAAAAGCTGCAAAAAAGTGAGTTTGTTGAAGATCTGCCAACTGACAAATTTCTGGGAGACAAAGAGTCTTTGGAATCAAGCGATACATCGAGAAGAGATTTTTTGAAATATGTAGGTTTTTCTACAGCAGTGGCCTCCTTGGCAGCATGTGAAGGGCCTGTGATCAATTCTATTCCTTATGTGGTAAAGCCAGACGATGTGATCCCTGGAATAGCTGATTATTATGCAACTAGTATTGCTGACGGATATGATTTTGCAAGTATTTTGGTAAAAGTTCGTGAAGGCCGTCCAATTAAAATAGAACCGAACAAAGATTCAATCAATGGTATAACCAACGCCAGGGTTCAGGCCTCAGTGTTGTCTTTATATGATAATAACAGATTGAAAGGACCACTATCCAAAGGAGTTGAAACAGATTTTTCAACTCTTGATAAGGAGGTTATAGCGCAATTAAATGACTTAAAGCAGAAAGGCGCCAAAATAGTAATACTTAGTTCAACTACAGCGAGTCCTTCTTTTGATAGTTTACTGCTTAAGTTTGGAGAATCTTTTGGCAACGTTGAATACATCAATTATGACGCCGTTTCTGAAGATGCAGCGCTAAATGCGGTAGAGAAAATGTATGGAAGAAGAGCTTTACCTGATTATCATTTTGGTAAAGCGGAAGTGATAGTCTCTGTAGGAGCTGATTTTCTTGGAGACTGGCAAGGCGGAAATTTTGGAGCCGGTTATGCCCAGGGCAGAAAACCCAATCATGGAAAAATGTCGCGTCACATTCAGTTTGAGTCTAATATGACACTTACGGGTGCCAATGCTGATAAAAGAATAATTGTGAAGCCATCTGAACAGCTTCAAGTTATCAATAAATTATACGGTGCCATTGTATTAGGTAAGGCCATCGGCGATTCAAGCCCTAGAGATGCAGCGGCCTCTCAAGCAGTGGCTCAAATTAGAAAGGCTGGAAACCAAGCCTTGGTTGTTACTGGCATTCAGGATGAAAATGCTCAACTTTTGGCTTTGGCCATTAATAATGCAATCCAAAGTGATGCTATTGATCTTGTTCAGACCAGAAATGTGCGCCAGGGAAATAGTGCTGCGGTAAAGCAATTGATCGTTGACATGAAGGCTGGAAAAGTAGGTGCTGTTATAATCAATAATTCCAATCCGGTATATACATTGCCAAATGGAGAGGAATTTGCAGAAGCTTTGAAAAATGTTTCTCTTTCAGTTGATTTTGCCTTAACGGCTGATCAAACCGCGAGCGTTTCTCAATATGTTGTGGCTGCGCCCCATTATCTTGAGTCATGGGGAGACGTGGAAATTAAAAAAGGAAGTTATGGCTTGATTCAGCCTACTATAAATAATTTGTTCAATACGCGTCAAATTCATGACTGTCTGTTAAAATGGATGGGATCTGAAATGACCTATTATGATTATATAAAAAATCATTGGCAGGTAGAACTGTTAGGAGGGAAATCATGGAACAAAACACTTCATGACGGAACTTTATTGGTAGCGAATGAGGCTACAGAAACTACGACCAACGAGGTTGATTTAAGTGCGGCTAGCGCAGCTTTAGCTGCAAGCTCAAGTGCGGATGTTGAACTTTCAGTTTATACCAAAACCGGTTTGGGAGATGGACAGCAGGCGAACAATCCATGGTTGCAGGAATTACCTGATCCTATAACAAGAACCTCATGGGATAATTACTTGTTGGTATCAAGAATTGACGCGGAAAGATTAGGTTTGGAAAATAAAACCATGGATAATGGTGCTCTAAACGGAGATCTTGTAAATGTTAAAGCGGATGGAATTGAATTGAATAATGTTCCGGTATATATACAACCGGGGCAGGCTCCAGGTTCTGTTGCTATAGCCTTGGGTTATGGAAGAACTGACCTAAAAAATGACATGAATGTTGGGATAAATGCTTATCCATTTTCAGAAGGTGTTTTTAAAGGAGTAAGTATAGAAAAAACTGATGGTGAGCATGAATTTGCCTGTGTACAATTACACCATACCATCATGGGAAGAGAAGATGAAATTACTAAGGAAACCACTTTAGCTGATTTTGTTTCAAAGCCAAAAGATGAATGGAATAAGGCTCCAGTTTTTTCACTGGATCACCAGGAGGTGACTCAAGACAAAGTGGATCTTTGGGAAAAATTTGAGGACAATGTTGGGACTAAATTCAATCTGTCCATTGATCTGTCCACTTGTACGGGTTGTGCCGCTTGTGTTGTTGCCTGTCATTCAGAAAACAATGTGCCTGTTGTAGGGAAACACGAGATAAGAGTGAGTCGTGATATGCATTGGTTAAGAATCGATAGATATTATTCCAGTGACATGACGGTCGAAAAAGGAAAAGAAGACGGAAGTTTTGGTTCAGGAGACTTTTTCAAGGCTCAGGGAGAACCATCTGATGCACCAGAAGTGCTATTCCAGCCTGTTATGTGTCAACACTGTAACCATGCACCATGTGAAACTGTTTGCCCGGTTGCAGCTACTTCACACGGACGTCAGGGTCAGAATCAAATGGCTTATAACCGTTGTATCGGAACAAGATATTGCGCGAATAACTGTCCTTACAGAGTTAGAAGATTTAACTGGTTCAAATACGCCAACAACAATGAATTTGATTTCAATATGAATAATGAGTTGGGAAAAATGGTATTGAACCCAGATGTGGTTGTAAGATCAAGAGGGGTAATGGAAAAATGCTCCTTCTGTATCCAAAAAACACAGTTTACGATATTGAATGCTAAAAAAGAAGGAAGACCGGTTGAGGACGGTGAATTTGAAACCGCCTGTTCAAGTGCCTGCCCAAGCGGTTCATTGGTATTTGGTGATGTCAATGAAGAAGCCAGCAAAGTAGCTCAGTTAAGTAATGACGACAGAAGTTTTAAATTGTTGGATTTTGTGGGTACAAAACCTAATGTATTCTATCAGTTAAAGGTTAAAAACACCAATGAGGCTTAAGTCTAATTGGTAATGGATAAAAAAATTAGAGAAATAAATTAATATTATAAAAAACTATGTCTCACTACGAAGCACCTATTAGACAACCATTAATTATAGGAGATAAGAGTTATCACGACGTTTCTAATGATATTGCCGCACCTATTGAGGGAAAAGCCAACAAATGGTGGTGGGCCGTATTTAGTTTGGCGCTCATTGCCTTTTTATGGGGTATAGGAGCCATTGCGTATACTATTGGAACTGGTATAGGTGTTTGGGGTCTGAACAATAAAATCAACTGGGCCTGGGACATTACCAACTTTGTTTGGTGGATTGGTATTGGCCACGCAGGAACCTTGATTTCTGCAGTGTTATTGTTGTTCCGTCAAAAATGGAGAATGGGTATCAACCGATCTGCTGAAGCAATGACGATCTTTGCCGTATTTCAGGCGGGATTGTTTCCAATAATTCATATGGGTCGTGTTTGGAATGGTTATTGGACCATGCCAATTCCGAATCAATTCGGAAATTTATGGACAAATTTTAACTCCCCTTTGCTATGGGATGTGTTTGCGATATCTACGTATTTATCTGTATCTGTAGTTTTCTGGTATACGGGTTTGCTTCCTGATTTTGCCATGATTCGCGATCGTGCAACTAAGCCATTTCAAAAAAAGATATACAGTTTATTAAGTTTTGGATGGACTGGTAGAGCTAAAGACTGGCAACGATTTGAAGAAGTTTCTTTGGTACTTGCCGGATTAGCAACACCGCTGGTACTTTCGGTTCACACCATCGTATCTTTTGACTTTGCTACTTCTGTGATTCCTGGATGGCACAGTACGGTTTACCCTCCTTATTTTGTTGCAGGAGCAGTATTCTCAGGTTTTGCCATGGTACAGACTTTATTGATAATAATGAGAAAGGTATCTAACCTTGAGGCTTATATTACACGAGGTCATATTGAAAATATGAACAAGGTAATACTGGTAACAGGAGGAATAGTAATGGTAGCTTATCTCTCTGAATTTTTTGTAGGATGGTATTCGGGTAGCTCTTATGAAGATTTTACTTATTTATCCATAGGTGCGGCAACCGGACCTTATTGGTGGGCTTTCTGGCTTTTGATCTTTTGTAATGGTGTGTTCCCGCAATTATTGTGGTTTAAAAAATTAAGAAGGAATTATACTGTTTCATTTATAATGGCCATCATAATTAATATTGGAATGTGGTTTGAAAGGTTTGATATTATCGTGATCAATTTAAGCCGTGGTCATCTGCCTTCAACATGGACTCAATTTGAACCTACTTTTGTTGACATAGGAATTTTTATGGGAACTATTGGTTTCTTTTTTGTCTTATTCTTGTTATATGCAAGAACATTTCCTGTGGTAGCACAGGCTGAAGTGAAATCAATAATGAAAACTTCCGGAGACAATTATAAAAGAGCAAGAGATAACAAATAAGACAATTGAAAAAATATAAAAAATGAGTGATAAAGTTATATATGCCATTTACGACGACGACGACGTGCTATTAAAGGCCGTCAAGGAAGTTCGTGAAGCTAATCATCACATTGACGAAGTATATACGCCATTTCCTGTACACGGACTTGAAAAAGCTATGGGAATAGCCAATACTCGTATTGCAATCACAGCATTTATTTACGGGATAACAGGATTGGCATTTTCTGTATGGATGATGAATTATATGATGATTGAGGATTGGCCTCAGAACATAGGTGGAAAACCCAGCTTTAGTTATGTAGAGAATATGCCGGCCTTTGTACCCATCATGTTTGAATTGACCGTATTTTTTGCGGCGCATTTAATGGTAATGACTTTTTATATGAGAAGTAAAATAGGACCATTTGTTAAGGCATCAAATCCTGACCCTCGTACAACAGATGATAAATTTTTAATGGAAGTTCCTGTGACAGGTGATGAAAAGGAATTGCAAGCTTTTTTGACCAAAACGGGAGCCATTGAAACTAAAATTGTAGAAAAGCACTAAAAGGATTAGAATGAAGAATATATTCAATATTGCTGTTACAGGATTGATTATTGTATCGATGATATCATGCAGTAAAGAAAAACCAAGTGAAAGAAGTGTACAATATATGGGTGATACTGATATGTATGTCCCGGTTCCTTATGATACCTATACCTCGAATCCCGTTTTTGAGAATGGGATTACTGCGCAGTTGCCTGTTGAGGGAACCATAGCAAGAGGAAATGTTGTTTATGATTATCCGAATTCTGAAGAAGGGTATCAAATGGCAAAAGATTCCTTGCATGCTCCAATTGCAGTAAGTGAAGAGCGTCTGAAAAAAGGGGAGGCATCATATAAGCTTTATTGCGCCATTTGTCATGGAGATACAGGAGATGGTATGGGAACCTTAGTTGAAAATGAAAAGTTTTTGGGTGTTCCAAACTATAAAGACAGAGAGATCACCGAAGGTAGTATTTATCACGTGATCATGTACGGGAGAAATATGATGGGATCTCATGCTTCGCAAATAACAGAAAAGGAACGTTGGGAAGTTGTTCAGTATGTTGAACATCTTAGAACCGAATTATTAAAATAATTAAGTAAAAAATAAATACAGGAAATACAATGTATACATTTTCAGGTAAATTAAAAACGGTTTCAATTGCGCTAATGATACTGGGTGCTTTGGGTATTGGATATGGATTTTTTAGCGCCCCTAAAACCACCGAAGATGTTGAGCAGGCGTTGCAGCACGATCAGGAAGCTGATCATGGGGAAGTTACGGCTCATGCCGAAGAAACAACGCATGGTGACTCAGCTACTGAGGAACACAGTGCTGATGAGGCAAAGAGTCATTTGGAGCATTTGCTGCACCAAGGGCAGAATCGTCCATGGGCGGCCTTTTTTATCGCAGCTTTTTTCTTCCTGATGATATCGGTTTGTGTCTTGGTTTTTTACGCTATTCAATGGGCAGCTCAGGCGGGTTGGTCAATTGTATTATTTAGGGTAATGGAAGGAATCACCGGATATATTCTTCCTGGTTCTATTTTGTTGTTCATCTTCTTATTATTGTCTGGTTTACATTTTAATCATATTTATGTTTGGATGGCTGAAGGCACTTTTGATGCGACTAGTGAGAATTATGATGCCATTATTGCTGGAAAGAGCTGGTGGTTAAATACGCCGGGTTGGATCATCAGAAGTTTTATTTATCTCTTTATTTATAATATTTTTAGATTTATGTTGCGCAAGAACTCTCTGGCTCTTGATAAGACAGCAGAAATAAAAATTTATAAAAAGAACTTTAACTTATCGGTTGCTTTTATAGTCATATTTGGAATCATCGAATTGTTTATGTCATTTGACTGGTTGATGTCACTTGATCCTCAT
Organism: Flavobacteriaceae bacterium; assembly: GCA_030618945.1. Classification (GTDB taxonomy): domain Bacteria; phylum Bacteroidota; class Bacteroidia; order Flavobacteriales; family Flavobacteriaceae; genus Lutimonas. The sequence continues at coordinate 766 of JAUXCI010000087.1, read as the reverse complement.
TGGTACAGTCAATTGTATTCTTTCTATGTGTTTTCCAGTGTATTAGTTTCAGCGATCACAACCATCGCTCTGGTGACTATCTATTTGAAGAACAAAGGGGTTTTACCATTTGTAAATAGTAGTCATATTCATGACCTTGCAAAATACATGTTTGGTTTCAGCATTTTTTGGGCCTATTTATTTTTTGATCAATTTATGTTACAATGGTATGCCAACATTCCTGAAGACACAGCTTATTTCTTCCCAAGGTTGTTAGGTTCTTATCAACTACCATTTATCTCTATGTTGGTGATGAACTTTGTGTTCCCAATTCTGATTCTTATGGATAGTGATTTCAAAAGAGTTCCTTGGTTTGTCGTAACAACTGGTATTGTGATTTTGACAGGCCATTATATAGATATCTTTCAGATGATTTCACCGGCCACAGTAGGGGATAGCTGGAGTATTGGGATACCTGAATTAGCTTCCTTAGCTTTCTTCTTAGGTTTGTTTATTTTTGTAATCTTTTCTTCAATTGCCAAAGTACCCTTACAAGCTAAAGGAAATCCATTTATGAAAGAAAGTGAGTTATATCATTATTAAAAAAATATTATAGAAAATAAAAGGTTGTCTAATTTTAGGCAACCTTTTATTTTGTCTGTATAATTATTTGTTCTTTTTTTTGCTTAAAACTGATATAAGTCATAAAAATTAATATTTTTTTTTATATTTGTCGCCACGTAAAATTTAATTCCCAGCAATGAAGATCTCTATAGGCTGTAATTTG
>JAUXCI010000135.1 GCA_030618945.1 Flavobacteriaceae bacterium | reverse complement strand
TTTCCAATCATCCTAAAAATTGCCATAGCAGCTTACGAAGGAAACTTAAACAGGTCCATAGATGATTACGGACATTTTCCAATTCACTATAAATCTTCTGTGCTGGTTTTTGAAGAACCGGAAGCCAACCTCCACCCTGATTTACAATCAAAACTCGCAGACATATTTGTTACTGCAGGTAAAACTTTTAACATGCAATTTATCATTGAAACCCACAGCGAATATTTTATAAGAAAACTTCAATATCTCACAGCTAACAAAACTATTAATCCAAAAGACACTGTTGTTTACTACTTCAACTACAACCAAAAAGACGGTTCCCACAAGAAAATAGAAATAAATGAATATGGCGGTCTTACAAAAAACTTTGGCAAGGGATTTTACGATGAAGCTACAAACATAATGTTTGAAATGCACAATCTAAACAAAGCTCAAAACAACTAACTATGGAAATATTTATTGAACACGAATTCTTAATCGATTTCTATTCTGACTATAGCCGATGTAAAGTAAACAATTCATTAACTGAACCTCAAAATGTTTTAAACATAATTTTCACCGAATATGCCGAAACCTTTTTATTTCTTGACCTAATTGAAACCGATTTTAAATCCCTCCTGGAATTAGACCCGTCCTTTGGTTTTCTATTAAACTATCAATCACAGCTAAATTTCACTGGCCCCTTTAAAACATATTTTCAGAAAAATGATCCAAAATTCAGACAAGCATTGCTTTGCCTCAATACCAAAGAAGATTGGCATCAAATCCTGACAGAATTGAACTGTCTAATCCTATACAAAGATGATTACCAGGAAACGATAGTATCTCTGATCCAGGATCAGCATTTCAAAATCAACTTTTCTAACATTGAAAAACAAAAAATAAAATCTTGGAAAGATTTTTCATTAATCTCTGAACTCCCTATCGATTACCTGATATTTACTGATAACTATTTGTTAGTAGATCATGGAAGCCAAAAAATACAGCACAACATAATCCCATTCTTAAATAGCATTTTGGCAAAGAACAAAAGAGAAGATAAAGCTACTACCCTTATAATACTAACTAAAGCCTCACCTCCGCCCTATCAGAGACCTAGTCCATCCTTCACTGAACGTTTTTTCAGTGACAATTACAAAAACCTAAAAAGACTTGAAAAAACGCACAATCTAAATATTTATCTTGTAAATAGCAGCCTTCTTCCTTACGATTACGACTTCCATGATCGATACTTATTTACCAACTTCAGCATACTGACAAGTGGAAAAGGCTTTAACCTGTACCCATATTTTAAAAAGTCAAAGTCAACCACAAAAATTGTGCATGAAACCATATTAAAAAAAGATGCCTACGAAGAATATTGTGATAATATGAGAATGATTAAGAACTACATTAAAGACATTGGTAAGATCAACGATATCAATAATCCTATGAGGTATTTTCCGGCAAAGCCACCATTAACAATATTCTCATAAGTAAGATTCAAAAGAAATAGTGCTTTTTACTAGAAAAACATTTTAATTACTACGCCAAGAGCAAACCCTACGATAGTTGCAATTGCTATATATATAGCAATATTCTGTTTAGCCTTTCCTAGGTTTTCCAATTTGGCACTAAGCTTTTCTTTATCCTTTATCAAACTATCGTACGAAGCTTGATTATTAGCCTGGATTACCTTTAAACTTTCTTCCTTTGCCTTTACCTGTTCCTGTAATGATTTTATACCAGCTTGATTTGTTTTCTCCTTCTCCTTTAGTTGTTCATTAAGTGCTTGAGTACTTGCCAGGTTAGATTTTTCTTTCGCTTTTATTTGTTCCTGCAATGATTGAATACTAGTCAGATTAGCCTTTTCTTTTGCCTTTATTTGTTCCTGTAATGAATTTATGCTTGTCTGATGTGATTTCTCATTCGCCAATAGGGTAGCAGTTTTATCTTTTTGATTTTGCTCAACCATCTCCTTGAATTTTTTTTGAGCTGTCTCAAATTCCGTATTTTTCGTAATTAACTGCTTCTTTAGTGTGGAAATTTGATCACTAAATGTCTTAGTCAGATCTTTTTTTACTTGATCTATAAACCTACTCTTCGATTTTGATTGTTCACCAATTGCTTGATCCACCCATACTTTCAAACTATTTCCATAATCATGTGGCAAAGCGAACTTTTTATCTGCAATTTTATCCATTAACGTTTCATTTACTGTATGCCCGACAGCAGTAACCAGAATTTGATTTGCATTAATTGCTTCATTACCAAGTTCAGGGTCATTGAATACCTCAAGGCTCGCAGTATCTCCACCGCCTCTAATAAATGCTATAACATCGTAATCCTGATTTTTAAGCTTGCGTATTGCTGCAATTAGATCATTTTTTGACACAAAATTACATCTATGATCAGTAATCTTGAACCGGTTACTAACATCAGCTATCCCCTTTTCAAAATCCTTATGGACGATTGCAGTACTACCATACAAATTCGCAATTTTAAGAACAGTGTCGTTATAAATACTTTCCTTAACAATGGTTTCAAAATCCCTAAATCCTTTGGATATCTTCTTCTGTATCAGTTCAAACCTTTTGATCTCCTCATCCGAAATTTGATTTTTTTCCTTCTGAAGTATCTCATCCACCACAAATACCAATTCAATTGAAGAAAAATTTATCCGCTTTTCAATATATCCCCTAAATACGTAGGTATTGTTATTTTCTAACTTGCTTCTCAATAAATTTGAAACCTTAGCTTTTAATGATGATTTATCATTCGGGCTCTTAATTGCGTCATAATAATAGCCGCCATATTCTCTTTGGTTTTTAGCCTGTTGGTAAACTCCTTTTGCAATTACGATCCGGCCATCCGCTGAAGTACGTAATGCATTTGCATAAACACCAAGTATTGTGCTCGGTGTGTAAACTTCCTGAAACTTAACTAATTCTTCGCTTACCTTGGTGGGTTTATCCATGCTGCCTAAATTTACCTGATTATACCTTGAATATTATTTGATCGTAATAAACCTTAAACAAATAGCTGTTTTTATTATTGCTCTACCCTGGCGAGCGTATCCAATGCGTGACCATATAGTTTCACCACTAAAAAGTAATCAAATTCCCTAAACCTGTAATCACCTCATCCGCAGAAACCCTGATCTCCATAGGTGTTTCTATGTACTGCAAAATCAATCTGTTCTGAGGTGGATTCTGTAAACTCCGGGTGTAAAACTCCATCTTCATAATATTATTAAGGATACCCGATTCAATCCTTTTCCGTATTCTTGATGTAGCCTCAATTGGAGCATAAAACACCCGGCATTCTGCTAGCATCCTTTGCAGTAGCTGCATATGGTTTTCACCATCCCGAATAAAATCCAAAACCCTTAAGTATTCGTCTTTTCTCCAGAGATATCCTTGCCATTGCAATTCCCTGATTCCTTCTTTCAACTTTTCTGGATCATAGATACTATAGCGTCCATTCAGCTGTTCTTGTAAGTGTTCAACGAACCTTCCCTGTACATGAGATGCCTCACCCACATAATCAATCACATATCCATCTTCACCCTTAAAAGTCCATAAATAGACACCGCCTTGCTTAGCACTTTTCTGTTTAAACAGGTTATCTGGCCCTTCAGCTATCAAAGTAAATGGACCATGAAAATGAAGTTCGTTTCTCATTATTTTTTCCGTTTTACAACCTTTTTTAGCACATTGCTAACAGTACTTCCTGTGACTGTAGCCACATTTTTAACTCCTTTTGTAGCCTTCAGTGTAGCCTCAGATGTTTTCTGCCCAATGCTCTTTTTTACGATCACTTTGTATTCCTCACTTTGTCTCTTGAGTTCATCAATATCAATTACTACATCCAGCGTATTGGCAAGTTTAACCAAAAAAGCCTCTTCTTCACCAGAAAAATCACCATCATATATAGCGATCAAAGCCAGCACCCTGATTAAACTACTCCTTATTTCAATATCCTCAATCTCCTTAACAGCAGCAATGATGTTATGTTCGCTCGAAATTAGTCGTTGAAATTCATCCAATGTATGTTCTTCAAACCGCATGCGCGCGAGCATCGCTTTGTACATCTGTTTCTCCTTGGCATTCATTTTTCCATCTACTTCAATCATATACATCACTGCAGCAGGAAACGAAATACTATACAGGTTCCTTTTAGATAACAAAGTTCTTAGCTCCTCGGTAACCTTACCCCTGTTCTTAAAATGCGATTTAGCGATCTTCCCAACTGACTTAGTGGCTATGAAATTATAACTACTGCCAACAGCAGCTGAGGCAACAGGAACAGCATATTTAATGATCGTTCTTTGTAGAATTTTAATTCCAATTCTCCTTCCAAATGCTTGGACTGATTTTAATGTTCCTTTACTAATGTATTTCTTAACCGCATATTTTGTTCCGGCACCAGCAGCGTTCATTACACCTTTGCCAACCATATCCAATGGTGTTACACCCAGTGCATAACCAAATACCATCATCACATCCTCTGGATCGTCTGCATCCAGCTGCAGATCATAAATAACAGATAAATCAAGAATGAGCCTCATTTGTATATGTGCCAGGTAGATCATCTCTACACCTATGGCTCCAGCCATCACTGCCACCGTTGCTCCTGCTGTGCCAAGCACTGCTACCTGGTTCAATGATGTGGCTGCCCCCGTTATACCACCGGCTAGAGTTGCATATTTTACTGCCAAACTGATACGCTTATCTGCTATCTCATCTGCCGGTAGTCCCGGATATTTTTGTTGAAGGTATTCAGCCCGGGCATTCCGGTCATAACTCTGCACAACCTTTGCCAGCAAGGCAACAAACCAGCCACCTTCCTTTATTTCCTCTAGCTTGAGACTTTTCGCAAAATCTTTTGCTTCGGAGAGTTCTTTCTTAACCTTATTTTGAACAGGAATTTCTTCATTATTATTGTTTTGCTTTTCCATTAGCTAGTGTTGTATTTGCATCAAGTTCAACAAGTAATTCAGTTACTAATTCTCTGTAATCTTCCCTGATCCTGAAATTATTCTTAGTCCAATTGTTGTCTGGATATTCATAACTGATGATCTGTCTGAGATAATCTCTTTTTGCTTGGCCAAGTTGAGTCGAGATAAGAGCTATAAAATAACCTGCTTGTTTCTCATCATCAGCTTTGCCTTTCTTCACAAACTCTTTCTTAAATTGTTCTCTCGTAATAGCTTCTTTTTCTAGAAGCGATGGAAATAGAACTGTTCTGATCCTCATTGCCGACCAATTGTCCTTTAGAAAATATGCCTTCAACAATGATTTAAGTTTTTTGCTATCATGTTTTCCAGCTTCATCTGACATCTCTATCTTGAACTTGCGCTTATTCGATTTTTCTTTAGTCACCTCTTCTGGAATAATAACTGTCCTTGATAAAACTTCATTCCCTTTGGAGGTTTTAATATAATTGAGAATAACCGCGTTGATTGCGATATCAAAACTCCCTGAAAGCCATTCAATCATCCTGTTCAACGATTCATCAATTGCAAATCCAACCAGTATCAAACGTTGGGACTGATTTATGATTAAGTTATCAGTATCTATATCATCGAATTTCTCGGATAGATAATCTTCCAGACTTTTTTTAGAATACTCTAAACAGATCTCGTTAAGTTTCTCAACATCCCAATTGGATACATCTGATGCATAATCAACTGCTTGTGCAAGCACATCTCTTGACAGCCTGTCCCTTTTAAGCTCAATAATTACAATGTTACCATTGTTGTCAATACCTAGAAAATCAAGTGGGCCTGATTTAGTGTAAACTTGTTCACCAATGATTAAAATATCATTTCCAATAATTTCAGGTTTTGTTTTTAACCAAACTTCTAGGTCATCCTTTTCTTTCCTTCCATTTTCAGCGAGTGTTGTATCGATCTGGGTTAATTGGTTATCAATAATTTCCCAAGTTTGAATTTCTTTTGCCATTTTTCCGAAATCATTTATTTATTTTCAGGCAAAGAAACCATTACCAATTGAAAAGATTATCCTATTTCCCATCACAAAATATATACAAATACCAGTTCTTATATATACTTTATATATACAAAGCAACATAAAGCCCTCAACTACTAATCATTAACTAAGTTTAAATATATCGTCGGACATTTACAGCCAATGGATTATAGGATTTCAGCATGACAACCTTAACCTATAGGAAATAAAACATCAAATTTGTTTTAACTGATAATCGTGAATTGTATAGGTTTTATTTCTCCTCAGACTCTCGGAGATCTTTAACTAAATTAAAGGAGGCATTAAAAATACTTAATAATTCATCTTTAGAAATATCCGAATATAGAATCATAGCACGGTTACCTATTAAAAGGTCATAAGCTTTTGGAAAGTTACTTTTTAATTCATTTTTATAATTTTCATAAACGTGGTCATCAATATTGTAATTTTCAACTGATTTTGGTGTTACTAAATAAAAATTATCATTGTAAAAAAAATGCAATGGTTTTCTGCCTCCACTTATTGTGATACCAATTGAGAAACCGGTAGTCCCAAAACTGGTGTCTCCTCCAATTTCTCTCCACTTCCTCCAGAAATCTCTGAAACTTCCTGCAAATTCCGAAACTGATAGGCTTTCCAAAAACTGTTCGGCATTGATAATAGGTCTGCTTCCTTTACTTTCTTTTTGAGGAATAGACGATTCAATTTTATGTTTCTTTTCTTTGAAATCAATCTCAAGTTTAATCACACTTCTTTCAACCTCATTTGTTACTGATACAACTTTCGGATGAAGTCTTATGCTGG
>JAUXCI010000114.1 GCA_030618945.1 Flavobacteriaceae bacterium | reverse complement strand
TTGTTGGCCTTCGTACTTACTCAATACCTCATAATCAACTGGTCCATAGTACATATTCATATTATAGTCCAACTCTCCATTCTTTGCCTGTAAGGGAATATATGCTGCGTATTGCTTGGTATATACAGTGTCAATATCCTCGTCTTTTACAAGATTCTTCGAAATAAGTTTAGCCGAATCAAATTTATCTTCTGCAATTAAAACAGAGGTAAAAAATTGTTGTTTAAATGCAACCCAGTTAAGTCCTGTAACATCTTCCTCATCTTCATCGCTCATGGCATTCATATACTCAAAGGCTCCGTTTTCCAGGTAACGCAAATCAGTATATTGATTCTCGTATTTAACACTCTTTTCTGTTCTATAACTCTTTAGTTTCCAGTCAAGGCTGATATTCTGAGATGTATTAATGGCAGTTTCCATCCCCTGTGATCTAATAGCAAAATCAAGCATATAATCATCAGGCTTCAATTCATATCTGTATTCCAAATATTTATCCGCAGCTACTTTAAGTTTCATTGACAGCACCTGATTATCTCCATTTTGAGTCAATGTAGGTTCAAAGAACAGGTCTTTAGTTTGAAGATTTCTGTTATCCTGCGTTGCAAAGGATAGATTTAATGAGGCATTCTGATCCTTGATAATATATAGCGGTAATTTGTTATAAGTTTTGTAATTTTTCAAGAGGACTTCAGTAATCTGCCCTCCTTTATTGGAAACTTTGATACTTACCAATTCATTTTCCAACAAAGTTTCATTATCCTTGGCAGAAGGTAAACTTGCACTATAAGCAAAAGCACCCAATCTGTTTTGAGTTTGGGCATAGGAAAGAGAATCTGTTGCGCTTACTGCAGCGTTTTCCGGAGATTGAACAATTGCGTCATTTGCATTTGAAACAGGACTCAACCGATTAATAGAGTCTTGAACTTGTTCTGCTTTTTGTGTTGCAATTTGTTCTGGAGTTGGCTGGTTATTATAAAAATACCAAATCATTATCGCTCCTAATAAAACAAATCCAATCAAGGAATTTAAGTCAAATTTTTTTTCTTCCATTTTTACTTTTTTATCCTAAGCCAAAAATTCACAAACATTCAAATCACGTTTCAATAATATATTGGGCATAGCTTTTTTCAAATCTTCGGCAAATGTAGTAAAAACAAGGAAATTAAAATTTATAATGAACTATTAATTATCACCATTTAAAATGAATAAAATGCATGAAGGCATGAAGGCGCGAATCAAGTTTCTTTTTCCTTTCTCTTTTGCCTCGTGCAGTGAAAGCCCTTTTTGATTCGTTTTTGGGGCTTTCAAAAATGAATAAATAGTATTATATATTTTTTATTTGAATTTTGGAATTCGTGAAATCGTAGCTTCAGCGAAGCTAAATCACTGACTGCCTTGCCCTCAAAAAGGTTTACATAAAAAAACAAACAAAAAACAGGACGAATCAGTTTTCCAGTTTATCCTTAAAAATAAACATCAGAATAATTGGTACGGCTAAAATGATCACTATGAGCTTATTGGTCACTATAATACTCGGATATAATAACATCGTTAAAATAAAACCACCTATGGCCCCACCTATATGCGAACTGTGCCCAATATTTCCCCATTGCTTTTTCATCCCAAAAATGGAATACAGCAAATAGCCTACCCCAAAAACATATGAAGGGATGGGAATGGGAATAAAAAACATATACAAATTCATTCCAGGGTTTAACATAATGGCAGCATATAAAACCCCCATGACGGCACCTGATGCACCTACTGCACTGTAATACGGTTCCTTTCGATGAAAATTCAGAGCAAATAAACTACCGGCCAAAAGGGATCCAAAATAGATGGCTAAGAATTTAGGAATACCTACATATTGAATGACCGGGTCGGCGAAAAAGTAAAGCGTAAGCATATTGAAAAATAAATGCCCCTGGTCCACGTGCAAAAAACCCGAACTTAAAAGTCTAATTTTTTCTCCTTTGATAATAGGCCCAATCTGAAATTTAAACTTTTCGAAAAAAGCCCTGTCCTTAAACCCCTTAAATGAACCTGCCACATTTGCAATTATAATTAAAAGTACTGCTGCATTCATATTCTAAACTTTTTTCTATCTGTAACCAAATGAATCCTAAAGTTAACAGCGGCGAATTTATCAATTTATGAGGAGAATGACACTTAGTGTACTGTGTTTTTTATTTGTGATCAAAAAATTATATACGATATTTACACCTTAATTTAAACGATATTTACTTGCTGTATGATACATCTTATTATTTACATCCTTATTTATCCACTTATAGTATTTGTTTCAATACTTCCGTTTAGAGTATTGTATCTGGTTTCTGATTTCTTTTTCCTAATTATCTATTATATTTTGGGCTATCGTAAAAAAACGGTCATGGGCAATTTAAAAATCGCTTTCCCCGAAAAATCTGATGCGGAATTAATAATCATAATGAAGGAATTCTATCATCACTTTGTCGATGTTTTTATGGAGATGATCAAGACTTTTACCATATCTAATGAAGAGATCCTTAAACGATTTAAACTAACTAATCAGGAAGACTTGGATGCCTTTATGGCCAGAAACGATAATATACTTTTAATGAGTTCGCATTACGCAAATTTCGAATGGTTATTCAGCTTAAACCTTCGGGTAAAACACAATGGTTTTGCTGCTTATAAAAAAGTGAAGAATAAATATATGAATAATTTCATCGTGAGGTCAAGAAGCAGATTTAACACCACCTTGATTCCTACTAAGGCATTGATTGCAACCTTAGGCGAGAATGATTCAAAAGGGATCAAATGTGCATACGGTATGCTGTGTGATCAGTCACCGAAATTGAATAAGACCTATCATTGGTCAAATTTTTTCGGAGTTGAGGTACCTGTAATCAGCGGCACCGAAATGTTGGCAAAAAAATACAACTATGCTGTAATGTATATTGAAACTACAAAGGTGAAACGCGGCTTTTATGAAACGAAAATGGGAATTCTCAGTGAAAATCCTCGCGAAATTCCTGATTTTGAAATCACTGATTTATTTATGAAAAAATTGGAGGCTCAAATTATTAAAAATCCTGCATATTATTTCTGGACGCATAAACGGTTTAAGCATATGAAAGTAGAATAGCAGTGGGAAAAACAACAAATACTTCCAGATGCTAAGCCTTTCATTTAAACCATTTACGAACAAGCTCACTTTCTTTAGATTGAAAAGAAATATGAAGGAATTCATTACTTTTTATGTCATAAGTATAATCCTTGGCCCATTCTTTATAATTCAGGGCAAGAGATATAATAGCTTCACAAATAAATGATACTTCTTTATCAGTTGTCGTTGGATGAATGGACATTCTTATCCATCCCGGCCGGTCTATAAAGCATCCCTGATCCAATTTGTTGATTATTTCTTTGGAAGCATTTTGATCTACGTTTAAAAGAAAATGGCCATATGTTCCAGCGCATGAACAGCCTCCTCTGGTTTGAATGCCAAACCTATCGTTCAGTAATTTAACACCAAGATTATAATGCATGTTTTCTATATAAAAAGAAAAAATACCGAGTCGGTTTTGGTGCTGTTCTGCTAATAACTTGAGGTTTTTAACAGGCAATAATTTATGAAAGACCTCGTATATTATCTCCTTTTCCCTATCGTGAATGTTCTTCACTCCCATTTTATCCTTCAGCTGCACCGCTAAAGCTATTTTTATGGTCTGTAAAAAGCCTGGTGTACCTCCGTCTTCTCTGGTCTCAATATCTTCAAGGTAACGGTGTTCTCCCCAGGGATTTGTCCAGTTCACTGTTCCTCCCCCAGGATTATCAGGGATCATATTATGGTATAAAGACTTGTGAAATATCAATACTCCTGAAGTCCCAGGGCCTCCTAAAAATTTATGCGGCGAGAAAAAAACAGCATCCAAATATGCCTCCTTATCTTCCGGGTTCATATCAATTTCCACATAAGGCGCTGAACAGGCAAAATCAACAAAACAAACCCCGCCTTGTTGGTGCATCATCTTGGCGATTTTATGATAATCGGGCTGTATCCCAGTCACATTAGAACAAGCCGTTACAGATGCAATCTTCATTTCCTTATCCTTGTAATTATTTAAAAGGTCGGTCAGTTTAGGGTAATCGACAAGGCCATTATCATCACAAGGAATAATTTCAACGTCAGCAATAGTTTCCAGCCAAGAAGTTTGATTGGAATGATGTTCCATATGCGTGATAAAAACCACAGGTTTTTTAGCTTCAGGTATATAATCTCTCAATTCACGAAGGTTTTCAGAAACTTTCAAACCTAAAATTCTTTGAAACTTATTGATCACTCCGGTCATTCCCGTTCCTTCAGTAATTAAGACACAGTCTTCACCAGCATTAACATGATTTTTAATAATCTCTCTTGCTTCATGATATGCAAGGGTCATGGCAGATCCAGAAAAAGTAGTTTCAGTATGGGTATTTGCCACATAGGGACCAAAATCATTAAGCATTTTCTCCTCAATAGGCCTGTACAAACGTCCACTCGCCGTCCAGTCAGCATATATCATTTTTTGCATTCCATAAGGGGACTCAAAAGACTCTTCTATTCCAATGATATGCCTTCGATATGTATCAAAATATTTTTCTAAGCTCATTATGTTTTTTTTTAAATACCAGCTATTTCTTTGATCTCTTCAATTATTCTAAGGGCTAGCTTGTCTGCCTTATCCTGGGTACTACTCTCCGTATATACCCTAATAATGGGTTCAGTATTGGATTTTCTTAAATGTATCCATTCCGATTCAAAATCAATTTTAACACCGTCAATGGTGCTCAACTCCTCATTTTTATATTTTTCCTCGATCCGGTTCAATATTGCATCTACATCAATTTGAGGTGTAAGTTCTATTTTATTTTTGCTCATAAAATAGGCAGGATAAGAATCTCTGAGGGCTTTACAGGATATATTTAAATGTGCCAGGTGACTCAAAAACAAACCAACTCCCACTAAAGAATCCCTGCCATAATGCGATGATGGATAGATGATTCCTCCATTTCCTTCACCTCCAATAATGGCCTTATTTTTTTTCATTAACTCCACAACGTTAACTTCCCCTACTGCACTGGCTTCATAGGTTCCACCATGCTTATTGGTCACCTCTCTCAAGGCTCTGGATGAGGATAGGTTAGAAACCGTATTACCCGGAGTTTTTGACAAAACGTAATCAGCGCAAGCTACTAAGGTATATTCCTCCCCAAACATACTGCCATCTTCATTAACAATGGCAAGACGATCAACATCAGGATCCACCACAATTCCTAAATCAGCTTTTTCTTTAATGACAAGTTTGGAAATTTCCTCTAAATGTTGTGGTAAGGGTTCGGGATTATGTGGGAATTCTCCTGTAGGATCACAGTACAATTTCACACAAGAAACACCTAATTCCTCTAATAACATGGGAATTGCAATTCCGCCAGTTGAATTAACGGCGTCTACAACCACCTTGAAACTTGCCGCTTTTATAGCTTCTACATCAATAAGCTTCAATTTCAACACTTCATCAATATGTTTCTTGATAAAGTCTTTTCGTTTGGTATATACACCTAAATCATCTACTTCGGCGTATTGAAAATCTTCTGAAGCTGCATAATCGAGAATTAATTTACCTTCTTCTGCATTCAAAAATTCTCCCTCTTCATTTAATAATTTTAGTGCATTCCATTGCTTTGGATTATGGGAGGCAGTAATTATGATTCCACCAGCTGCTTTTTCAAGGCTAACACCAACTTCAACGGTTGGGGTTGTTGAAAGTCCCAAATCAACAACGTCAATACCAAGGCCCACCAAGGTATTTGACACTAAACTACTGATCATTTTTCCTGATATTCTGGCGTCTCTCCCAATAACAACTTTGAGATCGTCTTTATCAGGATTCCTTTTGATAAGCCAGTTGCCATAGGCTGAGGCAAATTTTACTGCATCGAGTGGGGTCAAATTTTCATTGATTGTTCCTCCTATTGTTCCTCTTATTCCAGAGATCGATTTTATTAGGGTCATGGGGTATTTTTTATATGGTACAAATATACCCTTTACCTAAAATAAGACAATAAAAAAACCGTTCAAATTTTACTGGTAAAATTGAACGGTTTGTATTAATAAGGAATCAGATTATTTATTGTCAGACTCCATTTTTTTCTTAAGAGCAGCAAGACTTGAAATATCACCCAAAGTAGTTTTCTCAGCTGAATCAGCTTTTTTCTGAACTACTTTCATGTTCTTAACTTCCTCTCCTCTTAAAATAGCAGTATGTGATACAACCAATCTCCGGTATTCTTTATTGAATTCCAAAACTTTGAAATCAACTGTATCGCCTTTCACTAATTTAGACTTATCTTCTTTTTCCATATGACGTCCTGGCACAAACGCTTCAACATCATCTGCGAAACTTATGATAGCACCTTTATCATTTACTTCCTTCACAGTTCCGTTATGAATAGAATCAATGGTATAAATACCCTCGTGCTTATCCCAAGGATTATCAGTAGTTTGCTTATGACCCAAGTTCAATTTACGTCCTTCAACGTCTAATTCAAGAACTTCAACATCAAGAGGATCTCCAACTTTTACAAAATCAGATGGATGTTTTATCTTTTTAGTCCAAGAAAGATCAGAAATATAAACCAATCCGTCAATTCCTTCTTCCAATTCAACAAATACACCAAAGTTCGTATAATTTCTTACCGTACCTGTGTGTTTAGATCCAACAGGGTATTTTTTAGTAATATCAGTCCAAGGATCTGGTTGTAATTGTTTGATACCCAATGACATTTTTCTTTCAGTGCGATCAAGAGTCAAAATTACAGCCTCTAGTATGTCACCAATTTTCACAAAGTCCTGAGCAGATCTTAAGTGAGTCGACCATGACATTTCAGAAACGTGGATCAAACCTTCTACACCTTCACTAACTTCAATAAATGCACCGTAATCGGCAATAATGGCCACTTTTCCTTTTACTTTATCACCAACTTTTAAGTTTTCATCCAAAGCTTCCCATGGATGTTTGCTCAATTGTTTCAATCCTAATTGGATTCTTGTTTTCTCATCATCAAAATCAAGGATCACAACGTTTAATTTTTGATCTAATTCAACGATCTCACTTGGGTGATTGATACGGCTCCAAGACAAGTCAGTAATGTGAACCAATCCATCAACACCTCCAAGGTCAACAAATACACCATAAGAAGTAATGTTTTTAACAACTCCTTCTAATACCTGGCCTTTTTCTAATTGACTGATGATCTCTTTTTTCTGATCTGCAAGGTCAGCTTCAATAAGCGCCTTATGAGATACAACTATATTCTTGAATTCATGGTTGATTTTCACAACTTTAAATTCCATATTTTTATCTACAAACTGATCGTAATCTCTAATCGGCTTAACGTCGATTTGTGATCCTGGCAAGAAAGCTTCAATTCCGAAAACATCACCAATCATACCTCCTTTGGTTCTGCATTTTACATAACCAGTAACAATTTCTTGTGTTTCATGTGCCTTATTAACTCTTTCCCAAGCTCTAATTACTCTTGCTTTTCTATGAGATAATACCAATTGACCCGTATTGTCTTCAAGTTTATCAACTTTCACTTCAACGGTATCTCCAACTTTTAGATTTGGATTGTATCTGAATTCGTTCAATGAAATAACACCCTCTGACTTAGAGTTGATATCAATGATCGCTTCACGATCGGTAAGTCTAATTACTGTACCGTCAATTACCTGGCGCTCTTCAACAAATCCGATAGTGTTTTCCAAGGCAGCGTTAAATTCATCTAACTGTGTTTGGTCAACTTCTTCGATTCCTTGTTCATATTTCTGCCAGTTAAAATCATTTAAAAATGCATCTGCATCAAATGGTACTTCAACTTTTTCAGCTT
>JAUXCI010000137.1 GCA_030618945.1 Flavobacteriaceae bacterium | reverse complement strand
TTTTCAAGGATTGCGGCACCTGTATCATCACAAGATGATTCAATGGAAAGTATGTGGATAGTTTTTTTTGCCATGATAATATTTTAGGCACAAATATTGTACTTTTAAACGGCAAATTTAGAGATTAATTATTATCGAGCGGTTTAAAAAAATATCAATTCGTATTTTCTTGGTTGGCAGTTTAATACTGGTCATGTTGAGTGTGATACTCTCATTTTCTTTTGTGCAAACTGGCTTGGCAAAATTAGTTACTAAACGTATTAACGGAAAATACGGGACCTCCATTCAAATTACAAAGCTTGATCTGTCGTCCATCAGAAACGTAGCGCTAAAGTCAGTGTTGATAAAAGATCATCACAGTGATACTTTAATAGCAGTTGGTAACATCGAAACTTCTATTTTGAATTATCGAAACATGTTTAAAAGCGAACTTGATTTTGGAGAAATTTTACTTCAGGAAGGTGTCTTTTATTTAAAAACTTATAAAGGTGAGGAGCAAAATAATCTTTCATTTTTTGTAAATAAGTTTAAGAAAGATAGTATATCAAGTGGGAATACGTTTAAGATGGCATCTTCTTCTATTGTTGTCGAAAATGTCGATTTCGTTCTTTACAACGAAAACCAAAAAAATGAACCCATTGTTTTTTATCGGAATATTTACGGCGTATTTGATGATTTTAACATTCATGGAGCAGATGTTGCTGCTAAAATACACGATTTGCGGGGCGTTGAGAATCACGATGTAGGGATTACAAAATTAAATTGTGATTTTAGATATTCAAACACGAGAATGGAATTTATGGAAACTGAATTGTATACAACAGGTTCCAGTCTGTTCGCCGATATTGTTTTTAGTTACGAGGAAGGTGATTTATCTGATTTCACAAACAAAGTGCAGATTGAAGCTGATTTTAAGGAGGCAGATGTGGTGTTATCGGACCTTAAAAAATTATACGGGCAGTTTGGCAAACACGATGTTATTCATTTTTCAGCTAAGGCAAAAGGGACGATCAATGATTTTTCCTTGGAAAATATCAGGCTTGAATCTGATAGAAATTCTTCACTCAGGGGAAATGTTGCTATTAAAAATGTGCTGTATCCTAAAAAATTTAATTTAAAAGGAGACATTAAGGAGATCAGCTCAAACTATGATCATCTTGTAAACCTTTTGCCAGATTTATTGGGCGCTAAAATACCGAAGGCGCTTGAAAAAATTGGATATTTTTCGAGTTCCGGAAAAGTGAATATTTCTAGATCCAATTTGGAAATTGAGCTAAAAACCATATCTGAAATGGGTATGTCAATTGCAGATCTCAAATTAAAAGACATTGATAAAGGAGATCTGGCATCGTACAAAGGAAAAATTGAATTGATAGATTTTAAACTTGGTGAGTTTGTAAAAGATAGCTTGATTGGAGAGTTTTCCATGCTGGGAGAAGTAGAGGGCCAAAGCTTTTCTATTGATCAGATCAGTATCAGGATCAATGGTCATATTTCGAAACACCAGTACAAGGGATATACTTATTCGAATATTGACATTAATGGCGAGCTAAGCGATAAGCAGTTTGATGGTTATTTAAGTGTTAATGATCCTAATTTACAATTGGTGTTTAAAGGTTTGGCAGAATTGTCAGATGATTATACCTTTAATTTTAATGCAGATGTAAGCCATGCTGATTTTTATAAATTGAATCTCTTTACCAGAGATAGTATATCGCTATTAAAAGGAAAGATTGACATTGATTTAAAAGGGAGTAATTTAGATGATATTGAAGGGGTATTAAGTTTTAAGGACGCCTCATACGCTAACCAGAATGACGATTATTATTTTAAAGATTTTACCATTGTTTCTAAAAACAAAGGTTCTGTTAGGGAGATGAAAGTTAATTCAACGGAGATCATAGACGGTTACCTGACGGGGAATTTTAAATTTCGCGAACTTAAGAAACTGGGGATGAACTCTCTTGGAAGTTTGTTTGTGAATTATGAAAAAGACAAAGTTGTTAGTGGTCAATTCCTTGATTTTAAGTTTAATATACACAATAAAATCGTTGATGTCTTTTTTCCTGAATTCAAATTGGATGCGGGTTCTATAATTCGTGGTTCAGTTAATTCTGATGAGGATATCTTCAAGTTAACTATAAAATCACCAAAAATTGAAGCTTATGATTTCCGCATAGATGATATAAATTTGCAGGTTGACAATAAGAATCCTTTGTTTAATACCCTATTGAGCGTTGATGAAATTGATTCAAAGTACTATAATTTGTCTGAACTTACGTTGGTCAATGTAATGCTTAATGATACGTTGTTTGTTAGAGCTGATATGATGGGGGGCGAAAATCAAAATGAAAAATATAGTTTTAGTCTATACCACACATTTAATGAAAATAATCAATCTGTACTTGGAATGAAAAAGTCTG
The DNA here is from genome assembly GCA_030618945.1 of Flavobacteriaceae bacterium. Lineage (GTDB taxonomy): Bacteria > Bacteroidota > Bacteroidia > Flavobacteriales > Flavobacteriaceae > Lutimonas. The sequence goes on along the minus strand of JAUXCI010000137.1, from coordinate 4,325 downwards.
AATTGTTGTTTAAAAATAATACATGGTTTATTAATCCTGATGACAATTCACAGAACAAAGTTGTCTATGATAGAGACATCAATACTTATGCAATAGACAATTTTAAGATGATCAGCGGCAAGCAGGAAATTCAACTTGCTGGTTTAATTAATGAGGAAAATGACAGGAATATTGATCTTCGGTTAACTAATGTTAACCTGGATGACATAAGCCCTTCAATTAATAATGTTGCTTTGGCTGGAATGGTCAATGGGACGGTTAATTTAAAAAAGGTAAATAATTCCACCTTGCCATTTGCAGACCTTACCATTAATTATTTTAGCATAAATGAAGCTTATTACGGTGACTTGAATCTCAAAGCTGCTTCTGACCAAAATATTAGGAACTATATATTTGACATTGAGCTGTTAAACGGCGATTTGAAATCTTTAGAGGCAAAAGGTGCCATTGATTTTACTACCGAAGAGCCTTCAATTCTGTCTACTTTAAAATTCGAGAACTTCAAGATTGATGCCTTTAGCCCTTTGGGTAAAAATGTGCTTTCACAAATCAGGGGTTATGCCTCTGGAGAAGCCTCTTTTTCGGGAAGTTTGTCAAACCCCTATATTGACGGAGAAATAAGCCTGGAAGAATCTGGAATAATGCTCCCATATTTGAATGTAAATTATGATTTCAAGGGAGAGTCCGTTATAAAATTACATGACCACACTTTTGATTTTCAGAATTTTAAAGTAGAAGATCGGGCGATGAATACAACGGGAATTATCAGGGGAAGCATTACACATGAAAAATTTAAAAAATGGATGCTTGACCTGGAACTCACAACTAATAATTTATTGGTTTTGAATACAGAGGATTACGAAGGGGCTCTATATTATGGAACAGGATTGTTGTCTGGAAGAACAACCTTAAAGGGTTTTACGGATGATTTGACCATACAGCTGCAAGGAAGGACTAACCCCGGAACAGAATTTATTCTACCCTTAGGCAATGTTAGTACTGTGAATAGTTCTAAATTAATTCATTTTGAGAGTGTCATGATGGGTGAAGATATGGAAGAAAGAAAGGAGATTGTTTTTGAAAAACTAAAAGGTCTTAAGCTGAATTTTAAACTTAATGTCACCAAAGATGCGGTGGCCGAGATAGTTATAGACAAGGCAACCGGGAGTATTTTAAGGGGTAGTGGAGACGGTAACCTGAGCTTAAACATTGATACTAACGGAAGATTTGAAATGTTTGGAGAACTTACCATTGACAATGGTGAGTATCAATTCAAAAATATCGTCAACAAAGATTTTATAGTACAAAAAGGAGGTACCATTATTTGGGATGGCAATCCTTACAATGCCAATATGGATATTACTGCCATTAATTATACAAGGGCAAATCCGTCAGTACTTTTAGATGAAATATCAAGTTCAAGAAAGATTGACGTTGAATTATATACGATGATTACTGGAAAATTATCCTCACCCAAACTTGATTTTGACGTTAAAATACCGAACGCAAGTTCGATGGTTGCCAGTGAGCTGGAATTTAAGATGAGAAGTGAGGACGATAGGTTGACTCAGTTTTTCTCATTGTTGGCAACCGGTGCTTTTGCCAACACATCAAATAGCAAGTCCAATTTCGACGGTAATGCAGCATTGGCAGGAACATTGGCTCAAAAGGCATCACAACTACTTTCTGGTATGTTGGAAAGTGAAAATGAAAATTTTGACGTTGGGGTAACCTATGATATAGGCACCAACAACAATGTTCAGGATGTTACCACCGACGATCAACTAGGGCTTGAAGTTTCTGGGAGAATTGCTGATAAGGTTATTGTTAGCGGGAAAGTGGGTGTTCCGGTGGGATCTAATACGAATTCAAGTGTTATAGGTGAAGTTGAGGTAAAAGTTCCGCTTAATGAGGCAGAAACTTTTCAGGCCAAGTTCTATAACAGACAAAATGAGATTCAGTTTGACGCTGTTGAAGGTGAGGGTTATACACAGGGTGCGGGTATTTCTTACCGTTTTGATTTTAGCAATGGAAACGAGTTTATGGAAAAACTTGGTTTAAAGAAAACTGAAGAAGAAAAATTATTGACCAGGGATCAAAGGGATAGTGTTCGAAATCAGAAGAAATTGCTTAAGAAAGAGTTGAAAAAAGAGAAATAGGTTTTAATTGAAACCGATTTAACAGTATACTGACTGTTTTTTTAAACTAGCTTATTCGGCTAAAATGCTGTTATCTATCTGAAGATTTTTGTTTTTCGCAGAAAAATAAATTGTATAAACCGAATAAATGTTATTTTTATTCCATCATCTCCCACTTATTGATAAAATGTTTTAATCATATTAACTAAAATTTTAAAAATGTCAAAATCATCTTCTCTTGTACCAATAATGATCATTGCCGCTTTATTTTTTATTTTTGGCTTTGTAACATGGATCAATGGCGCCTTGATCCCGTTTATGAAAACCATAAATGAACTAACAGCAGCCCAGTCTTATCTGGTCGCATCAGCCTCTTATATTTCTTTTGTGGTAATGGCACTTCCTTCATCGGCAATACTGTCGAAAATTGGATTTAGAAAGGGCATGTCGGTGGGCTTGTTTATCATGGCCATTGGCGCGCTGGTTTTTATTCCTGCTGCAAACGCTCGACTCTACTGGTTATTTTTAGTGGGAATATTTATTCAAGGAGCTGGTATGACATTGTTGCAAACGGCATCTAATCCATATATAACCATACTTGGACCCATTGAAAGTGCTGCTAAAAGAATTTCAATAATGGGTATCGCTAACAAGGTAGCCGGTGCTTTGGGTTCGTTAATTTTCGGAGCTCTTTTACTTTCTGGCATTGATGAGGTAAATGAGAAATTAACCACGGTAAGCAGTGAAGAAAAAAATCAGTTATTGGATACAATGGCCGACAGTGTATTTATGCCTTATCTTATTATGGCTATTGTATTGATGGTTTTAGGCTTTTTAATTCGCAAGGCTCCACTTCCCCACGTAGAAGCGGAACCAATAGAAGCGTCGGCAGATGGAAAATCTGCAAAGACAAGTATTTTTCAGTTCCCTCAGCTTATTTTAGGTGTTGTTGCTCTCTTTATGTATGTAGGTGTTGAAGTGATAGCTGGAGATTCGATCATTGCCTATGGCCTGTCGCTTGGTCTTCCGGTAGCACAAGCCAAATGGTTTACAACCTTTACCCTTTTTGCGATGGTAGGTACTTATGGCTTGGGTGTACTTTTGATCCCAAAATATTTGAGTCAAACCACAGCCTTAAAAATGAGTGGTATTTTAGGAATCATAATCAGTTTAATCATAGTTAATACTTCAGGTTTTACTTCTGTATTATTAGTGGCTTCTTTGGGTATTGCAAATGCCCTGGTATGGCCTGCTATATGGCCTTTGGCTATAAACGGCTTGGGTGAATTCACAAAAACGGGAGCGGCTTTTTTAATTATGGCCATATCAGGTGGAGCAATTCTTACACCCCTATACGGTCAATTGGTTGATTATTTGCAGGAATCATATCTGGCTGACGGAATGGAAATGGTAGAAGCTACAGCCTATGCTGCCAATCAAGGATACTGGATACTCTTACCCGCTTATATCATTATTTTCTTATATGCCTTTAAAGGGCATAAAATTAAGTCCTGGAGTTAAAAGAAAGAATGGAAACTTTTCCGTTCCTTGTTGAAATCAACACACAATTTCAACTTTTTTATTTGAGTAAGTATAGGAAAAAGGAGTAGCTTGAGAAACTACTCCTTACTATACGATTGAAAATAATTGTTGCTATTTATTTTTATATACCAAAAGAGGAAGTTATTTTTGAGGCAAAACCACAGGTAACAAATTGAACACTTTTCTTATTTTTAGCATTATTGTAATATATTTTGGGCTGATCATGCTTATTTCTTATGTTACCTCAAGGAACAGAAGTGATGAGTCATTTTTTACGGGCGACAGACAATCTCCCTGGTTTCTGGTGGCCTTTGGGATGGTAGGGGCAGCGCTCTCAGGCGTTACTTTTGTTTCTGTTCCAGGAATGGTTGGCACTAATAATTTCTATTTTTTCCAGTTCATTTTGGGTAATGTAGTGGGTTATTTGTTCATTACTTTTGTATTGATACCTCTGTATTACAGGTTAAAACTGGTCTCTATTTATGCTTATCTCAAGGATAGATTTGGAGTAAGGACCTATAAAACAGGGTCTTTATTTTTCTTGATCTCACAATCTTTCGGAGCCTCTTTAAGGCTTTTGTTGGCCGCAAAAATCCTGCAATTCGCTTTTTTTGATAAATTTCATATCCCATTTTATTTAACTGT